>CAYMDB010000299.1:0-4373 GCA_964388865.1 uncultured Flavobacteriaceae bacterium | reverse complement strand
GTGAATTATTGCATCAATCCTGAAAAATGGGATGAGTTCAAACAAAAATTTAGCGAATTATTTGACGGTTATAATCCAAACTATTGTTCATCGTGTTAAAAACTAAAAAATGAAAACATCAGAAGAATTAAAAAAAATTGTTCAAAACAAATACAGTGAAATCGCCAATCAAGATGGTTTATCCTGTTGTGGCGCAAATAGTAGCAACACTG
This sequence comes from uncultured Flavobacteriaceae bacterium, assembly GCA_964388865.1. Taxonomy (GTDB): domain Bacteria; phylum Bacteroidota; class Bacteroidia; order Flavobacteriales; family Flavobacteriaceae; genus Winogradskyella. The sequence continues at coordinate 4,161 of CAYMDB010000299.1, read as the reverse complement.
AGGTGTATAACATTATGACGGATGATTATTCCGAAGTTAAGGGCTATACCGAAGTAGCAGATCTAGGATTAGGCTGCGGACTTCCTACGCAATTCGCAAAAATTAAAAAAGGCGACACGGTAATTGATTTAGGTTCGGGAGCGGGAAATGATTGTTTTGTTGCGCGACATGAAACCGGGGAAACGGGGAAGGTTATTGGTATCGATTTTACAGAAGCCATGATAAAAAGAGCCCGCCTCAATGCGGAAAAACTTGGCTTCAACAATGTAGAATTTCGTCAAGGTGATATAGAACAGATGCCTGTTTCTGATGCTATTGCAGATGTTATTGTGAGCAACTGTGTACTCAATTTAGTACCCGACAAAGAAAATGTGATTCGCGACATCTATCGCACATTAAAACCAGGAGGCCATTTTAGTATTTCAGATATTGTTTTAGTTGGCGAATTACCAACGGCCTTAAAAACAGATGCCGAAATGTATGCCGGATGCGTGGCAGGAGCCATTCAAAAAGAACAGTATTTGAATTTTATCAGTGAAAACGGTTTTGAAAAGATTACAATTCAGAAAGAAAAGCCAATTATTATGCCCGATGCCATTCTCGATAAGTATCTAAATCCCTCTGAAAAAGAACAATTTAAAAAAGGCCTAACGGGTATTTTTAGCATAACTGTTTTTGCTCAAAAACCTACGAGCGACTTAAATATTGAAGATTTAAAAACAGAATCACAAAGTAATTGTTGTGGACCCGTTAACACAAAACGTTGCTGCTAATTGAATCCATAAAACCACTTTTATGACAACAACAAACAAACACCTATTTCAGAATATACATGACCTTATTCAAACATTGGACACAAAAACAATTTCTGATGAAAGAAAAGTCGTGTTACAACCTTTGATTGATTTTATTCAAACTAAGATAAATGCGAAAGAAGACATTCTTTTAAATTTCATCTGCACCCACAATTCCCGCAGAAGCCATTTGTCTCAGGTATGGGCGCAGGTCATGGCCGCATATTTTGGCATTGCCAAAGTAACCACCTACTCGGGCGGCACTGAAGCTACGGCAATGTTTCCATTGGTTGGTGATACACTTAAACGTCAGGGTTTTGAGATTTTGGTGCTTTCTGAAGGCAAAAATCCTGTTTATGGAATAAAATATGCAGAAAATGCACACCCAATCATTGGTTTTTCTAAAACATACAACCACGACTTTAATCCCGTTTCAAAATTCGCAGCCATCATGACCTGCTCTCAAGCCGATGCCGGTTGCCCTTTTATTGCCGGAGCTGAAAAGCGAATTCCTATGACTTATGAGGACCCAAAAGCTTTTGATAACACGCCTCAACAAGTGGAGAAGTACCAAGAACGAAGCTTACAAATTGCCACTGAACTCTATTATATCTTTTCACAAATAAAATAAACTATCATGTCAACTAAAAAATTAAGTTTCTTAGACGCTTATCTTACCATGTGGATTTTTCTAGCCATGGCCATAGGCGTTGGGTTGGGGTATTTTTTACCCTCCATACCAGACATCATCAATTCATTGAGTAGTGGTTCTACCAACATTCCCATTGCCATCGGTTTAATTTTGATGATGTATCCTCCTTTGGCAAAAGTTAAATATGCACTCTTGCCAAAAGTGTTTAAAAACACAAAAATATTAATGATTTCTTTAGCCCTGAATTGGATTATTGGTCCTGTTTTAATGTTTGTCTTAGCCATTACCTTTTTAAGAGATTACCCAGAATATATGGTCGGACTCATTCTAATAGGATTGGCGCGTTGCATCGCTATGGTCTTGGTATGGAATGATCTTGCAGAAGGCAGTAGCGAATACGGTGCTGGTCTGGTCGCTTTAAATAGTATATTTCAAGTCTTTGCCTACAGTTTTTATGCTTGGCTGTTTATTACGATACTTCCTCCCTATTTCGGTTTTGAAGGTGCTATTGTAGATATTTCAATAGCAACCATAGCAGAAAGTGTCGCCATTTACCTCGGAATCCCATTCCTGATGGGCATCTTAAGCCGGTGGACTTTAGTAAAATTAAAAGGTGAAGATTGGTATACTCATAAATTCATCCCTGCTATCTCGCCTCTAACATTGGTTGCCTTGTTATTCACAATTGTAGTAATGTTCTCTTTAAAAGGTGAAATGATTGTAGAAATACCAATGGACATTCTTATTATAGCGGTCCCATTATTAATATATTTTGCGATTATGTTTATTTTGGGTTTCTTTGTTACTAGAGCATATGAAAAATCTTACGATATAACAGCAGCAGTTGCTTTTACTGCCGCGGGTAATAATTTTGAATTGGCAATTGCAGTTGCTATTGCCGTTTTTGGTTTGAATTCAGGTCAAGCGTTTACAGGAGTTATTGGTCCATTAATTGAAGTTCCCGCCTTAATCTTATTGGTGAGATTGTCTTTTTGGCTAAGAAAAAAATATTTTAAACCCGTCAAAGCTTCAACCTCTTCGTTTAAAAAAATTAATTCAAATTAAAAGGCATCTGAAACGTCTTTAATATTGCAAAAGATGTCTTTAATTTGAGTTAAAAAAGTATAGATGCTGTGGGCATCACATCATGATGGGCTATGCTAGGCTTTTTGAAAAAGATGGCACCCAAAAATACAGACCAATATGTGGCAAAATCTACTAAACGAATGCTTTTAGAACTAAGGTGAAAAGAAGTTTAGGCCCAGTCTGATGCAATTGCAACCGTAATATAATAATGAATTTTAAACAAGTACGTAGTATTTCGAACTGACTTTTCAGACAATGTTCGGCGTATATTTTAGTATTATGATTATTCAGATTATGCTATAAATGAAGTGGATGCGGCTAATTACAATAAAAATGAAATTAGAGTTGGTCTTATTGCGCCCCTAACCTTTTTCTAATAAATAACCTCATTAATAAATGATTTCTACTTTAAAATTAAGGAACCAAAACATTCAACATATTGTTTACTTTGTACTTGGAAAATTTAAAGGAGCAATAAAAGTAAATGATTAGTCAAATTATGAATAAAAAGATAACGAAAGCAAAATAATAGCTATAAGTAAATGCTTACCAAACGACAGTCTTGCAAACTCAAGTGCTAAACTAGTCGTCTTCGACAAAAAAAGAATGAGAAAATATCAAATAATTTAAACTAAAATTTATAACATGAAAAAACTGAATTTACTATTTACGCTTTTACTTGGACTTACAATAATAGCTTGCTCATCAGATGACAACTCAGCAAGTGAAAACGAAGAGACCATAAGACTGTATAAAAAATCAGAAGTATATTATGAAAGTACTATAGTCTTTGACAAAACCGTAAACTATAATTCTGAAAACAATATTCAATCTATAATCACAAATGATTACACATATAGTAGTAATACTATTACTGTAAATTATTCTGGGAGTACAATCTCAAGCATCACTGAAATTAATAACTTTGAAAATCCTCTTGATCCTGACCAAAATGTGACATATGAGATAACAATCGAAAACAATAAAATTACCATGACATCAGGTGATTTTGCAGTTGAGATCTATCATTCTAATGGCTATGTGGATTCTACAAAAGAAATTAACACTGCAAATTTAATCGTGTTTGCCGAACAAATTTTTACGAGAGATTCAAATCAAAATTTAATTTCCAATACCACAGGAGATGGTTCTGCATTTACGTATTCAGATTTTGACGCGGATAAACAGATTGACCCATTCGGAAGCGTCACTGAATATTTTTACTCTGACTACTTTAAAATATTTGGCTTAAAAGTAACACACAGCAACCCTTTAACAGCAACCTACAGTCAAGGAAGCGTAATAGATACCTATAATGACTATTTGGAATATGATGCGCTTGGCTATGTTATTAGAACAACAGCGCAACCTAACTCAACTACGACTTATATTGAACATCAGTATGTTGAATTATAATAATCTATTTGAGAAATAAGTGAAACTGCCAAATCAAAAATCATTTATTTTACCAACAACTTGGGAGCTACACTCGTGCCGCCAAAATGTGCATTAGAGCTTTAGCAATCTTGAGTTTTGCAACATTCGTAAATTAGGATTTGGTCTTAAGCTACCGGATTAGTACTGATGCGTTTATAATTCATTGTTATTAAATAAGTTAAGTTGTTCTTT
>CAYMDB010000298.1:0-4376 GCA_964388865.1 uncultured Flavobacteriaceae bacterium | reverse complement strand
AAGTTAGTAAATTTTCAACTTAAACAATGGTCCGAATTTGTCGAGGTATTATATAATGATTTGTATTTAGAATTACTTTCTAGAGATTTTCATTTTGCTAAAGGAGAAATTGATTCTAATTATTTCAATTTGTTATTAGAGAATGAAATAATTTTTGAGTGTGATAAAAAGATTAGTAAACTATTCCCACCACTTAATGAAACCACTTCAATGCCATATAAATTGGCTATAGCTGTAATTGAAGTGACCAGTTTAAGTATGGAAAGTTCCCCAAAATTATTTGGTAAAAATTTTGAGGAAGATTGTAATATTGGTCAACTTAATTTTGTTTTTTCAGATTACACTGATAAAGAGTCTATTATTATGCTTCCAAAACTACTCTCAAAAATTGAGATTGATACAATAGAGTTGACATTTTTAAAGGATTTCAAATATATGGATCTTCTTTTTGAGAAAATACAAGACTTTAATTTAATAATTATAATTAATAATTTTTCGGATGCAGTTATTAATAATTCAAACAATACTTTTAATAATAGAATGTTTTGTGATGCAAGTATCAAATCTTCTAAGATTTGTACTGATTTAAGTACATTTTTTATTTCTAAAAATCATAATCCGTATTATTACAATAAAATGTTCATTGGCAGAAATTCAGAAATAAAAAATTCATACGAATCAAGTTATGTATTTGGTTATTTGAATGAGATAGAAAAACTTGAAATAGATACTCTTTTGTCAGATAAAGAATTTACTAAATATTGGAGTGCTTCAAAAAACAATACTTTAATATGTAATGAGTGTGAATTTAGAAGGTTATGTAATGATAATAGATTACCAATAGAAATCGATAATCAAAAATGGTCGCATAAAAAAGAATGTGAATATAATCCATATATAAGTAAATGGTTTGATGATAATGGCTACTTAAATTTAAGTTCCTCTGGAATAGAACTTATAAATGGAGATGTAAAAATTAAAAACAAAAAATTAAAAGATATTAATTTTAAGCTATGGGGAAATTGAAATCTATATCTTTCCCTCATTATAGACAAATTGATTCAAAAGATTGTGGGCCTACTTGTTTAAAGATAATTGCCAAGTATTATAAAAAAAATATTCCTATACAACAACTGCGTTCTATTAGTGAAACTACACGCTCTGGTAGTAACTTATTAGGGTTAAGTTATGCTTCTGAAAAAATAGGATTAAGAAGTTTAGGGGTAAAAGTCACTTTACAAAAACTCTTAGAGGCTCCTTTGCCATGTGTTTTGCATTGGAATAAAAATCACTATGTAGTTTTGTATAAAATAAAAAATAACACCTTATTCATTTCTGATCCAGCTCATAGTTTACTTAAATTTAACAAGAACGAGTTTTTAAAATATTGGATAGGCAATAACGCCACAGACCAAACAGAAGAAGGTATTGCATTACTTTTAGAGCCTACGGCAAAATTCTACGATTCAGATTTTGAGAATAACAAACAAGACTTTGGTTTTGCTTTTTTGTCTAAATACCTATTCAAATACAAACGTTTTTTATGGCAGTTGGTTATTGGTTTAATTGCAGCAAGTTTATTACAACTCATCTTTCCGTTTTTAACCCAAAGTGTTGTTGATGTTGGGATAAAAAACCAAGACATCCATTTTATTTATTTAATTCTATTTGCACAATTAGCCCTATTTATTGGCAGAACAGCCATTGAGGTGATTAGAAGTTGGATATTATTACATCTTAGTACACGCATCAATATATCTTTAGTTTCAGACTTTTTTATCAAACTCATGAATTTGCCTATTGCTTTTTTTGATACGCGCATGACAGGTGATATTCTTCAACGTATTAATGACCATAAACGCATTGAGCGTATTTTAACCACATCATCATTAAACGTCTTGTTTTCAATGGTGAATTTAGTGGTGTTTAGTTTTGTCTTAGCCTATTACAGTCTCTTGCTATTCGGCATATTTTTAGCAGGTAGTTTTCTGTATTTTTTGTGGATTATTATTTTCCTTAAAAAACGACGAGACTTAGATTATAAACGTTTTTCAGAAGTGAGCCAAGAACAAAGCAAGGTCATTGAACTCATTAATGGCATGCAAGAAATAAAACTACACAATGCAGAAAAACAAAAACGCTGGTCATGGGAGTTTGTGCAAGCGCGTTTGTTCAAAGTTTCTATTGAGGGCTTGGCTTTGGAGCAATACCAAAGTGTGGGCTCAGGCTTTATCAATGAGGTAAAGAATATATTAATCACGGTATTGTCTGCTAAGTTGGTTATAGATGGTGACATTACTTTGGGTATGATGCTGGCCATAAGTTATATTGTTGGCCAATTAAATTCGCCAATAGCACAACTCATTAACTTTATTCGAGAGGTCCAAGATGCCAAAATATCTTTAGATCGTTTGTCGGAAATCCATAACAAAGAAGATGAAGAGCAGCAAGATGCTCAAAAGATTACAGACATTCCATTAGATACGGATTTAGAGTTGTCTAAAGTATCATTCCGTTATATTGGCTCAGACCAAATGGTATTGCAAGATTTAGATTTAACCATTCCAGCCAAGAAAGTCACTGCTATTGTTGGTGTCAGCGGAAGCGGTAAAACCACCTTAATGAAACTGCTCTTAAAATTCTATGACCCAAAAAGTGGACATATAAAAATTGGCAGTCATGATTTACAACATGTATCTCAAAAAGCCTGGAGATACCAATGTGGGGTTGTAATGCAAGAAGGCTATATTTTTAATGATACTATTGCTCACAATATCGCCGTAGGTGAGGATTATGTAGATAAAAAGAAATTAGCACATGCCGTTGATGTCGCTAACATTAAAGAGTTTATAGAAACCTTGCCATTAAGTTATAATACCAAAATAGGGATGGAAGGTGTAGGAGTCAGTACAGGACAAAAACAGCGTTTATTGATTGCCAGAGCAGTTTATAAAAATCCTAATTTCTTGTTTTTTGATGAAGCCACATCTGCATTAGATGCCAATAACGAAAAAGTGATTATGGAAAAACTGAATACTTTTTTTGAAGATAAAACGGTTGTTGTTATTGCACATCGCTTGAGTACAGTAAAAAACGCACATCAAATTGTAGTCTTAGATAAGGGTAATATTGTAGAAGTTGGCAACCACGAAACATTGGTAAAACAAAAAGGTAACTATTATAACCTTGTGAAAAATCAGTTGGAGTTGGGGAAATAAATACCTTTCGACTACGCTCAAGGTGACAGAAGTAGTAATATTTAACTAATTTAAAATGTCAGGCTGAGAAGTCGAAGCCAACCAATAAAATAAACATTAAACTTACCGCTCTAGTCGAGCAGACCAATGGAAAATAAACTAGATAACATAGAACTAAGAAGCGAAGAAGTGCAAGACATACTCACCAAAGTACCTCATTGGATGATACGTTGGGGCAATGTTTTGTTTTTGTCTTTAATACTGCTGTTATTGTTTTTGTCCTGGTTTGTAAAATATCCCGATATTATTGTATCAGAGGCCTTAATAACAACTCAAATTCCACCAGAAAAGGAATATGCAAGGCTTACAGGTCGGTTAGATGCGCTATTAATTAAGGATGGCGATTATGTAAATAAGAATCAAGCTTTGGCTATAATAGAAAATACCGCTAATTACAAAGACGTTTATAAGCTGAAGGCTATAGTAGATACCATAGTAGTGAATAGCAAATCATTTCACTTTCCGTTAGACAGTTTACCGATGTTGTTTTTAGGTGATATAGAATCTCAATTTGCATTGTTTGAAAACAGTTATATACAGTATAAACTAAACAAAGACCTTAAGCCATTTTCTAATGAGGCTTTAGCAAATAATTATTCTATCTCTGAGTTTAAGAGACGCTTACAAAGTTTAAAATCCCAACGTGAAATTAATAAAATGGAATTGGAATTTAAGCTTAAGGAATTGAACCGTCAAAAAGGCCTATTCAATAAAGGAGTTATTTCTGCACAAACTTATGAAAGTAAACAACTAGAATATGCCCAAGCAGAACGTAATTATAAAAATTTTGAAGCCTCTATCTCTCAAATTCGAGAGGGTATTAGCAATGCCAATAGAACCTATAAGGGCTCCGAAATAAACCGTGTAAAAGAAGAAATGACTTTGCTTAAAAATGTGATTCAATCTTTTAATCAGCTAAAGAAAGCTATTAAAGATTGGGAATATCTGTATGTTTTAAAATCTAATATAAATGGCAAAGTTTCTTTTTTAAATTTCTGGAATACCAATCAAACCGTTAACCAAGGCGATTTGGTGTTTACGATTATCCCAAGCGAGAATTCATTTTATGTTGCTAAACTAAAAACACCTTCACAAAACTCAGGAAAGATTAGACTAGGT
>CAYMDB010000297.1:0-4380 GCA_964388865.1 uncultured Flavobacteriaceae bacterium | reverse complement strand
AAAAGGTGAGATTTCAAAATTACCACATCCTGAAAAGGTGCGCATCCGCGTGTATTCTACTCAAAGTACACATAAGACTTTAAGTAGTTTTAGACAGGGATCGATGATTCATATTTGGGATGAAGATTTTCGCAGAAAGAGCGAAAACACTTTTATGGAGGCTTATATGACCCATACGTCGACATCACCAAATTATCAAATGCTGGCTTCGCTCGATGCAGGACGTCGACAAGTGCAGTTTGAAGGATATGAACTGGTGGAGAAAAGCATTGAAATGGCAATGGTATTGAGAGCCAAGGTAAACAACCATCCCCGACTCAATAAGTATTTTGATGTGTTAACAGTTGGCGATTTTATTCCAGAAAAATACAGGGAATCTGGTCTGGCCGAATACTACAATAAAACAGATGGCTGGAACCGTATGGAACATGCCTGGGCGAATGACGAGTTTGTAATAGATCCAACAAAAATAACGCTTCATATCGGTAGAACGGGTGTAGATGGTGATACTTTTAAGAACAAGTATTTGATGGATAAATTCAATATTCAAATCAACAAAACATCTCGCAACACGGTTCTATTTATGACCAATATAGGAACCACTCGAGGAAGTGTTACTTATTTAACCAATGCACTACTGAAAATCGCAGATGAGCTCGATAAAGAATTTGAGTCTTTAAGTAAAAAGGAGGCTGGTCTACGTAAAGACAGAATCCATTCCTTAACCAAGGATTTTCCACCTTTACCAGATTTCAGTTATTTCCATCATAGTTTTCAAGCAGTTCCTGGAGTTCCGGGTGGTGATATTCGCGATGCATTTTTCTTGGCATACAATGAGGAAAATTATGAATATTTACCACTTGTAGATTGTCTGCCAGCGATGAAAGAGAACCGCATATTAGTGGCTTCCGCCTTTATTATTCCTTATCCTCCAGGGTTTCCAGTATTGGTACCAGGGCAGGTGGTAAGCGAGGAAATCATCAGCTTTCTATTGGCATTAGATGTTTCTGAAATTCACGGCTATCGTGCTGATTTAGGACTTCGCGTGTTTAAGGATCGCGTACTCAACAGACAAAAAACCGTTACCTCTATGGGTGCGGGTAATAACAATCAAACCAAAAAATTAATTTCAAAGTAAAAACCAAAATTATGGCAAAAAAAAATACAACAACTTCTCAACCAAAGGAAGCACTAGATAAAAAGAAAAACACACCAGCGGCAAAGCCAAAGGCGTCCAGACCAACTCCGCCTAAAGCAAAAGCTAAGGTAGTAACCGCCCCGAAATCAGCTGAAATAAAAAAAACAGTGGCTTCAGGCGCTTCCAAAAGAAAAACAACAAAACCATCGGCGGCAAAACCTACACCAAAAAAAGCATCCCGTAGCGCTCCTGTAAAGAAGCAGACTAAAAAACCTGAGCTTGTTGGCGTTTCGGATATACGACGCGCATTTCATAAAAATGAAGAACCGCTTTATTTTATAAGTGCTACAAATTTTAATTTGTTAGGTGCTGATGAATGGATTAAAGGCTTTAAATTTATTTGTCATATCGAATGTTTTGATGGCTTGCATCCTAATGTGTTTTCACCAAAAAACGAAATTCCACACGACGATTTTGAGGGTATTGAGGATATCAATAATTATTTATTGTCCCATCCAGAAGTTCAAGATTATATAAAAACCCGATCCGTAGATGGTCGTGCTGGTAAAGCCATGTTTTTAATGTTTAATGAAAAAACAGAAGCGCTTGCTGAAAAATTAGGTCTTGAAATTATGTTTCCTAAAGCGGAAATGCGAACCTTGATGGATAATAAAGTCAACACCAACCGAATTGCTGAAAAAGCTGGTGTGCCTTGCGTACCCTATGTACTTTCTCATGTGACGGATTTTGATGATTTGGTCAAAAAATCAAAACATTTGGGAAGCGAATTGGTCATTCAGACTCCGTTTGGAGATTCTGGTCATACGACTTTCTTCATTTCTAACGAAGAGCAATTCAAAAAACACGAAGAAGAAATCATCAAAGAAGATGAGGTAAAAATCATGAAGCGCATCCGCTGCCGTGGTTCTGCTATCGAAGCTTGTGTTACAAGACACGGTACTATTGTGGCACCATTGATGACCGAATTGGTAGGGTTTCCTCAACTGACGCCTTACGAAGGTGGCTGGTGTGGTAATGAAATTTATCCAAATGCCTTTACTCCTGAACTTCGAGAAAAAGCAGTAGAGTTTACACAGCTTTTTGGTAATCAGCTAAGAAAAGAAGGTTACAAAGGCTATTTTGAACTGGACTTTCTAATCGATCAAGATAATGGAGAGATTTATTTAGGAGAGCTTAATCCACGTGTAACGGGGGCAAGTTCTATAACCAACCACGCCGTATTCGCTCTTGCTGATGCCCCTCTTTTTATCTTTCACATTTTAGAATGGATGAATATTGAGTACGAACTCGATGTAGAGGCGATTAATGAGCGTTGGGCTAAACAAGAAAATATTGATAGCTGGAGCCAAATCGTTGTGAAGCACACTGAAGAAACCATAGAATATGTAACAGAGGCACCACGATCTGGTATTTACAGAATGTACGACACCGGGCACATACAATTTGACCGTATGGATACGCACAGAAGAGCTGTAGAAAATGAAAATGAGGCTTTCTTTTTAAGAATCACCAAAAAAGGCGATTACTTATATGAAGGAGCTGATATGGGTATTTTGGTGACACGTGGTCGAATGATGACGGACGATTTTCACTTAAACCACAGAGCCAAACATTGGATAAATGCTATCAGAAAACAATACAAATCAGAAATGGTTGAAGACAAGAAAAAGCCGAAACTAACCGGTAGTTTAACTAAATAGTAAAATTTATAAAGGCAAAGAGGTCTTAAAATTTTATAATTGCTGTCACATTGAGTGTGGTTGAATAATTCAAAAACTAAAGCGTTTAAATTATTCGACTACGCTTTAACTGGCGGCATTAATTATTTTTTAGATAGCTTTGTTTTTTATAGAATTTCCAACCCTAAATTCAGAAAATTAATCAGCACCTAGACATGCAACTTCATTTTAATGCGATTTCCGAATCGGGAAAACCTGGACCAAAATGGCAAAAGCTGTTTTATACCCATTGGCCTGCCTATAAATTATGGCTGGATTCAAAAATAGATCCTAAAACTCCATCACTAAAGGCTTCCAAAGCGGCACTTAAAACCTATATGCCAGAAATGTTACCCACCTATAATCGCTTATGTAAGCTGGCAAATGCAGATTATACAGCCGCGCGTTTTCTTACAGGGTATCAGCCACCTGTTTACCTAAATGGTTGTGCTCAGGCGGTAGTGAAAGGTAAAGAAGTACGTTTGATCCGTAATTATGATTATCATCCCGAGCTTATAGAAGGCACTCAGTTAATGAGTTCTTGGAACGGTAAAAAAGTGATTGCTACGAGTGATTGTCTTATTGGCGCTTTGGATGGGATCAATGAGGATGGTCTAGCCATTTCCCTTTCCTTTGGCGGACGAAAAGTAGAGGGGATCGGTTTTGGAATTCCTTTTATTTTGAGATATGTTTTAGAATTTTGTAGCAACGTAGACGAAGCCACAAAAGCACTTTGTAGAATTCCAACACATATGGCCTACAATGTTACTTTGATTGATAAAACCGGAATTCATAAAACAGTGCAGCTGGCACCAGATAAAGCACCAGTGGTTACCGATGCTAATTTTGCAACCAATCATCAAGGGCATATTGATTGGCCTGAAAATGCCATTTTTAATCAGACCTTAGAACGCTCTGCGTCTTTAGAACAAACCTTGCTGCTCAACAAAATGGATCCTCAAACGGTCTTAAAAGCTTTTCTTTCACCACCCTTATACAACACGCGGTTTTCAGAAGGATTTGGGACACTTTATACGGCTGTTTACCGACCAGAAAAAGGCATTGTTGAAATGTATTGGCCAGGTCAGAAAATCAGTCAGAGCTTTAAAAATTTCAAGGAGATGTATCAAAACATTGACTTTATTGAAATTAAAGAAAATTCATTTTTACTAAATTTCCCATTGAAAGCTGATGGTTGGCAAGAAACAATGGCTACGAGTCTCGTAAACGCTATGGCCAAAGATAATCCAGGTGCTAGTGAACAGCAGCTAGATGACTTGCGACAAAAAATCCTTCAAAGCGGAACGATCTCTTGGAAAAAACTGGCGCGTTTCTGGGAAAAGGCGGGTAGAAAGCATTCAAGAATAAACAAAGAATAGTACTGACGGGAGTTCGAATTAAAGCATTTTGATTTTAGGCTCAAAAGTTTATCTCATTTATCATTCCCATCTCCTGACTTCCGCACTGGGACACCCAAGTTAAAAATTGAATAATTTTTGTATT
>CAYMDB010000296.1:0-4386 GCA_964388865.1 uncultured Flavobacteriaceae bacterium | reverse complement strand
TGATGATTATATGAGCGATAAGAAAATTAAGGAGCAACGCGATAAAATGTATGGTGTTCCAGCATAACACATCTTTTAAGGTGCAGAAATAAAAATGTTGGTGTTTTTTCCACCAACATTTTTTTATTTGAAATACTTATAAGGTCATTCGTGTGTTGAATTTTGAACTACTCCGTTACATACTCACTTTGAATAACTTCAGCCTTGGGCTTCCATTTCAGATTTTACGCGGTTAACAATTTCCATTGCTTTATTTAATTCATCATTGTGCACATAAATTTCTTGATAACCTTGATTCATTGAGGCATAACCTGCTAGGCGTTGGGATTCGCCTTCATCTTTAATAATAGGTACAATACCAATATTCTCCAATTCTTCTTTCATACGAATTACTAAAATAAAGTTGCCATAATATACGCTGGTATATTCTGTAGTGCTCATGTTTATAGAATTTAAATTTATAGTTTCAATTTAAATAATTTTTATCAATATGTAATGTTTAATTAGATAATATTTTTATGTGTTTTAACTATCGATATAAAAATTAAAATTGCTTTTAACTATTAAAAAATAAGTTAAAAAAATATAAGTCCTCTTTTAAAAGCGAACATTTCTTTAACTTTAAACAATTAAAACTAACAACTAATATAAAAACTAACAACCATGGAAAACAATCCGCACTCCAATGTCGATCCTTCAGACATGAACAATTCCTCGATAGAAAAATGCCCTTTTTTTGGTGGCACAAATAAAAATACCGCTGGCGGTGGTGTAAAAAACCGCGATTGGTGGCCTAACGAATTAAAATTAAACATCTTACGACAACATGGCTATGAATCTAATCCAATGGGTCAAGATTTTGATTATGCTGAGGCGTTTAATAGTTTAGATTATGCAGCGCTTAAAAAAGATGTCCTAAATACAATGACCGATTCTCAAGATTGGTGGCCTGCAGATTATGGTCATTATGGTGGCTTTATGATTCGAATGGCATGGCACAGCGCCGGAACTTATAGAATTGGTGACGGACGTGGTGGTGCTGGTGGGGGTAATCAACGATTTGCCCCCATTAACAGTTGGCCAGATAATGGTAATTTAGATAAAGCACGACTTTTATTATGGCCAATTAAACAAAAATATGGTCGAAAAATCTCTTGGGCAGACCTTATGATTCTAGCCGGAAACTGTGCTTTAGAATCTATGGGCTTTAAAACGTTTGGCTTTGCAGGGGGACGCGAAGATATTTGGGAACCAGAACAAGATGTCTATTGGGGAAGCGAAACAGAATGGGGAGCTAATGATGAACGCTATGAAGACGGCGATTTAGAAAATCCGCTTGGTGCCGTTATGATGGGTTGGATTTATGTGAATCCAGAAGGACCTAATGGTATTCCAGATCCCTTAGGTTCTGCAAAAAATGTTAGAGAAACCTTTGGTCGTATGGCTATGAATGATGAAGAAACGGTAGCCTTGGTTGCTGGCGGACACACTTTTGGTAAAGCACACGGTGCCGCAGATCCTAATCAATATGTGGGCGCTGAACCACATGGCGCTCCTATAGAACAAATGAGTATGGGTTGGAAAAACACCTATAAATCTGGTGTTTTAGATGATGCGATTACAAGTGGTATTGAAGGAGCATGGACCCCAAATCCCACACAATGGGATCACGATTATTTTGATGTCCTACTAAATTATGACTGGGAACTCACTAAAAGTCCGGCAGGTGCGCATCAATGGACTCCAACTAAAGAGTCAAATGCTAGAACGGCCCCTCAGGCTGGAAATCCAAATGGAAGGCAAGCCTTAATGATGACAACCGCAGATATTGCATTAAAAATGGATCCTGAATACCTGAAAATTTCACAGCGCTTTCATAAAGACCACAAAGCCTTTGAAGATGCTTTTGCCAGAGCTTGGTATAAGTTAACGCATAGAGATATGGGACCAATTGACCGGTATTTAGGACCAGAAGTACCAAAAGAAGAATTGCTATGGCAAGATCCGGTTCCTAAGGTAAATTATACATTGGGCTTGGACGATATTACAACTTTAAAAAAGATGATTTTGGTTTCTGGTTTGTCCGTTTCTCAAATGGTTACAACAGCTTGGGCATCGGCGTCTACGTTTAGAGGATCCGATAAACGAGGCGGAGCAAATGGTGCTCGTTTACGTTTAGAACCTCAAAAAAATTGGGAGGTCAACAATCCAAAAGAATTACAAAAGGTATTATCGGTTTTAGAGGGTATTCAGAAAGCTTTTAAAGGTGAAGTTTCTATGGCTGATTTAATTGTTTTAGCAGGTAATGTCGGCATTGAAAAGGCTGCAGAAAATGCCGGATTCACGGTTTCAGTCAATTTTACCCAGGGTAGAGGTGATGCTACTCAAGAACAAACAGATATTGAAGCTTTTAATTATTTAGAACCTATTGCCGACGGTTTTAGAAACTATATTAAATCTGATTTGAAAATAGCAGCTGAGGATTTATTGGTGGACCGTGCCAATTTATTGACTTTAAGTGTACCAGAGATGACAGTTTTAGTCGGCGGTTTAAGAGTGCTGGGGGCTAATTATGACGGGTCACATTATGGTGTGTTTACCCATAAGGTAGGTCATTTGACAAATGATTTCTTTAAAAATATTCTAGATATGACTTACACCTGGAAAGCAACCTCTAAAGATGATAGATATTTTGAAGGTAGCGACAGAAAAACAGGGGAAGTTAAATTTAAAGGCACTCGGGCTGATTTAATTTTTGGTTCTAATACAGAGCTTAGAGCCGTTTGTGAAGTTTATGGAGCCAACGACGGCAATGAAAAATTTGTAAAGGATTTTGTTAAAGCTTGGGCCAAAGTAATGAATTTAGATCGTTATGATTTAAAGCTTTAACTATGATTTTCACTACAAAAGAAGGGAGTGCGTTTTAAAGCGCATTCCTTTTTTTTAAATATGAAAATTATGATAGACGAAGAAAGCCTAGTTGAAAGTATCCATAACAACGCTCATCAAAGCTTAAGCAAGATTTATTGAGATTTGATAAGGTAATTTACACTGTGAAATGCTGAAATATCCCGAAATTTACAAGAAGCATAACACTCTCCTTTTTTGTATAGTTTCATATCTAAATTGACGAATATGTGGTGCTGCTTTCCCGAAGTCTCGGAATATTTCAAAATCTTCAATATTCTTTACCTATCTAAGATGCTGAAACAAGTTCAGGATAACACACACGACTTTATATGTGATGATCTCTAAAGACACAAATGTTGTCATTCTGAATTTATTTCAGAATCTATAATCATCATCATCTCTCTGAGATGCTGTTTAGAAGTTTGGGGTATTTAAGAAACTCTATTTCTTCTTGTTCCGTCTATTGTAATTCTTATCACCTCTAGTTTGAGGCTTTTTATACTTCTCTGCAATTTTAAACTTATAAGAACCACCTAGGTTTTCTTTCTTGTTCTTTTCCTTTTTGTCATGAAAAGAAGGTCCAGGTGCATCCTCATCTCGTCGTTTGGTCGGATTGTAATGTTCTTTTATTTCAACGCGCTCTTCATCAATCAGTTCTGTTGAAATTTCTACAGTTTCAGGTAGTTCAAGTGTTTCAATAGACATTTGCATTAATTCTTCAATACGCTCTCTAGCTTCTTGTTCTTTTTCTGTTGAAAAAAGTAAGGTGTGCCCTTGCTTTTCAGCACGACCAGTTCTACCAATTCTGTGCATGTAATTTTCAGGATAGTCTGGTGTGTCAAAATTAATAACATGGGAAATGTCTTCAATATCGAGACCTCTAGCCATAACATCTGTTGCTACCAAAAGTCGATTGTCGCCAGTTCTAAATTGTTCAATGCTACGTAAACGGTAATTTTGGGTTTTATTGGAGTGAATGACACAAGATTCATTCGGAAATAAGCTCTGTAATTTATCAAACAACCGGTCTGCCATTCGCTTATAAGCGACAAAAATCAACACTTTTGAAAAGGTATCCTTATCTTGAAGTATTTGTTCCAAGAGATTAACTTTGGTATAAAAGTTAGGAACATTATAACGCTCTTGTTTTATATTTTCTAAAGGAGTACCAGAGACTGCAATCGCTATTTTTATAGGTTGAACAAAAAAATCGGTGATTAAGTCATCAACATCCTTAGTCATTGTTGCTGAAAACATAATGTTTTGCCGACGCTCAGGTAAAATATCAAATATGTTTAGAAGCTGATGTCTAAAGCCTAAATCTAGCATCACGTCCACTTCATCAATCACTAATTTCTGAATCGATTTGAGCTGTAACACTCTGCTCACCGCCAAATCATATAAGCGTCCTGGTGTGGCAACCAAAATATCGACACCTTGCGCCACAGCTTGTTTTTGAGCATTAATATTGGTGCC
>CAYMDB010000295.1:0-4389 GCA_964388865.1 uncultured Flavobacteriaceae bacterium | reverse complement strand
ATTGCAAACTTAAAATAACTAAAACTTTAACAGGTTTTTATTTTTTTTGGCACGGGCAGTCATTTTATAGCCGCTTTTAAAAAGAAATTTGGGTCGGCGCCTAAGAAGTATATTACGGCATCGGGTTAGTTACTTTCCTAAAAGCGATACTCTAATTTTAAAAGTACAAATCGCGGGAGCAGTCGATATTCTGTGGTTGAGGATCCGATATCGCTGATAGAAAAATTTCTGAAGGTTTTAGTGTTGAATAAATTTTTGCCAGACAATCCCAAAGTCAACTTGTCTTTTTTCAGTTTGTACCTCGCTTCAAAATCTAAGAAATAGTAGGTATTATCTGTTTGTAGGTTACCGAAAAAGTAGCGTTCAGACTGTAATTGAAGATCAAATTTATTATTAAACACAAAACTCAAGTCCAAAAAACTAGTATTGTCTGTAAAAGAATTGTTTAGGGTTGTTGCAATCTCACTATACAGCCATTTTGTACCTATGTGATAGTTAAATAGACCTTTAAATCCCGAGCGCAGTTCAAAACCATAATTAAAGTTCTGAGAATTAACCGTTCTTAAGTCTGAGTCGTTTACTATATTTTTAAATTCACTTTTAGTATAACCCAAATCGAGTTTTAGGTTAGAGGCTATAAACTTAAAATAGTAATCCATCTTAGAATTTATGGTGATAAACTCGCGGTCTTCGATGATTATTTTTTCGGCTTGAGTATAGTTTTGGCTGATGGTGGTGTTAGTGGAAAAGAAATCGTGGTTTTTACTGTAGAGTATAAATGTATTGGCAAAAAAACGGTCGCTCCAATTGCCTAATTGATAATTTAGCGAAACACTTGAGGCCTCTAACTGATTAAAATCACCAGTGCCAGCATAAAAAGAGCGGAAACCGGTTAAGACAAAATTATTATAAACATCTAGTAGTTTTGCGTTTGTGGTGTTGTAGCTATAACTGGTAATGAGTTTGTTTTTGTCATTTATTTTCCAATCGAGACCTATACTTGGGTTGACAAAAAATGGACTTTGGTTATCTGTAGAATTTTCTATTTCTAACCGATTAAAAAGCTGATGAATATCTGCCTTTCCTGTTAGTGCAAAATCTCCAAGTTGATAACGGTATTTGCTTTTTAAATACACATCGTTAACGGTGTAGATGGTTTGGTTTTGGTAATCTTCGGGAGTGGAAAGGACCGTATCATCTTGTAAAAGTGAAAATGTGGTGTTGAGTTGATCTTTTCTATATTCATTACCTATTTGAAGTTCCAAAAGATTTCCATTTTCTTTTCGGTCTAAAAGATGTGCATTAAAGCCCAGGAATTGCATGTGGTTGCTGCTCTTTTGCTCTACGTTGTTAGCATCATTTTCCTCAGGAAATAAATCTTCATAAAAAAACTGATTAATACTGTAATTTTGAGGTGTTTTTTCGTGAATAAAACGACCTGTTAACAAGAAGACTTTAGTGTCTTTAAACTTGTTGGTATAATTAATTTTTTGGTCAAAAAGGGTGTTTTGATGCTCTAAGCTTTCGATGGTTGATGCCCCATTAAAAATTAAATTAGAACCATCATTAAAGTCACCACTATTAAATTTTGTTGTGGCTTCTAGCATTTTGGTTTTTGAGATATTGTAAGTAAGATCTAGTTTGCCGAATGCTACTCTACTTTTGTTTCTAAGTTTGTAGTCCTCTGTATTAGTGAAATTAGTGTTACTAACATTTACAACATCAATACGATTTCTAAAAAAATCAGTTTCATCCCAGTTAAAAAACCCGAGTGTTTTAATTTTTAATTTTTCGGTCGGATTAAAAATGGCGTTGAGAGAGGCTAATTCGGCATTGTTAAAATTGGTTCTGCTTCTTTTAAAGTTTAAATTTCCGGCAGATAGGCTAAGCAAATTATTCACGCTTTGATTATCGCCAATACTGGCAGGCTCATTGAAGCGATAAGGTCTAATTAGCTGTTGGATGTCTCCGGTAGCATCATAACCAATGCTATTACCATTGGCTAAAAAATAGTATTTATTTTTTTTACCAAAATTCATCAGGTTGCCTTTTAATTGGTAAAACCCGTCGTTACCAAAACCTATTTCTGCATTGCCAAACCAAATGCGCTTAGATTTTTCGTCGAGTTTTAAATTTAAAGCTACCTTATTACTTTCCTCAATGTCTTTGAGTAAACGATTGTTAGAGTAGCGTTTTAAGACCTCAACTTCTTCAATAGGGTAGGCGGGCATATTTTTAGAGAGGATTTTATAGCCACGCTCAAAGAGGTCATCACCATCTACCATGAGTTTTTCAATCTCTTGGTTGCCCACTTTTATGGTACCGTTGCTATCTATATTAAGTCCAGGAATTTTTTTTAATAAGTCCTCTACGGTTTGTTCTGTGCCGTCTGTAAAGTATTTGGTTTTGAAGTTGATAGTGTCTTTACGGACGGAAATAGGTTTTTCTGCACGGATGATGACTTCTTCTAAATCTGTGGGTTGTTCTTCAAGGATTACATTGAGTTCAATGTTATCTTCATTTGGCAATACAGCGATAGGTAATGTTTTGGTTTTATACCCAAGTGACAAAAAAGAAATGGTGTACTTACCAGTATCTTTTAATACTAAACTATAGTCACCACGACCATATGAAAAGGTATAGGCAACTGTAGATTTATTAATACTGTCTTTTATCACAATACTAACAGAGGGCAGTCCTTCTTTACTAGGTCTAGTTACTTTGCCAGTTATTTTAGTTTGGGAATAGCCGAAAAAGGTAATAAAAGATAGGTATAAAAAAACTAATCGTCTTTGTTGTCTGTTTCTTCCCATTCAAAACTTATCTCTTTGCTATTTCTAGGCGTTTTATGAATCACGAAAGAAGCATCTCGTGGTAATTTTGACTTTATTTTTGAGTTCAAATCTGTTCCATACCTTTTCTTAACAAATTCTTTTATTGAGATAGTATCAAGATTATTTTCTAGACTTTCCAAATAATCATTGAAAGGAGCAGAGTCCTGTTTAACACTGCTCATAATCCAGTTATAGCGATTGGTATCATCATATACATTTATTATTAACCCCGGAAGTCCGTTGAATTTCCATGGCCCAAATCTTAACGGATATTTTTCTGTATACCAAGCAAAATAATTTCTCCCTCTAAAGGATGTTGTTGCCAATTTGCACTCAAAATTTCCAATTGTTTTGGTCGAGTCAAGTAATTTCCATTTTAAAACAGGAATAGATTCACTAACATTAAATTCATCATAAATAACAGATTCAGTTGATACTAACGTATTGTTATTATAATCAGCATAATTAAATCGCTTATTCTTATTGTTAATTATAATTTTAATATCATTGTCTTTCTCTATTATTTTATTTTCCTTGTTATTTAATATTTCAAAAAAAATAGATTTATTGAGACCATCGTTAATAATTAGCACTCCCTTTTTTGTCAAAGGAACGTCTGTGTTTAAAATAAGCTCGTATTCTACTCTAATATTATTTTTTGACTTTTGAGCATTTAGGAATAGGACATTCAAGAAAAATGACAATATTATTACAATGGCGCTTAATTTAGATTTGTTGCAATTCATTTGATTTATAGTATTTAAAAAGACCATTTAAAAAATGGCCTTTATTTAATTAAAAAATATTGCTAGCCTGCCATATCTACTATTGAATCTCTCAAGTTGTCACATTCTTGTGCGGTTTCAGTATTGGTATCAACATGAATAGTAGCTATTTTTTCACCATCACTATTTGTTATAGTAACATCTATAATACAATTTCCATACTCATCATTAGATAAATCGTTATTAAATATAGTTGGTATGGTTGGCATATTTATAAGTTCAGAATTTTCTATGTTGAATATTGTCTCATCATAGTTTTTTTCAGTTTCTTTATTTACGGCTAATAAGCTGGTTGAGGTAAATAAAAACAGTAACAAAATAATTAAGTTTTTCATTTTTAAAAATTTATTAATTAAACGTTTTTTGAAAATTCTATTGCACTAGTCCTAATATCCTGTATGCTAATCTTTCTGCAGCTTTACAGTCGCCATCGTAGTTTGTAACTGTTACTGAATTTGTTGTATTTCCATCTGAATCTACTGTAGAAACAGTAATCGTGCAATGGTCGTATCTCATAAACTTTTTAATATCAATTTTTGAAGTTAACGACACGACATTATTATTTTGTTTCATCAACTCAATTTTTTCTGTAGAGTCGAAATTGAACAACATTGAACTATTACTTGCAAAAGTAATGGTTCCAACTAGCACAAATGCTAGCGAAAAAAATAATTTTCTCATAATTTTAAATTTTGAAACCTAAATAGCTTAGGTCAGATTAATAATTAATTATGCAAAGATTTTAGCAAAGTGTGCAAAGAGAAAATGTA
>CAYMDB010000294.1:0-4395 GCA_964388865.1 uncultured Flavobacteriaceae bacterium | reverse complement strand
TTTTAATACATCTTCTTTCATAGCTTTGGCTGTTAAGAAAATAATTGGCACATCAGCATTTTTCTCGCGTATCTCTTTGGCCAGCGTAAATCCGTCTTTGTAAGGCATCATTACATCTAAAATACAAAGGTCGTAATCGTCTTTTTTAAACTTTTCAAAACCTTCCATCCCGTTTTTGGCATGGACGACATCGTAATCGTTCATTATTAAATAATCTTTTAATACGGTTCCGAAATTTGGATCGTCTTCAACTAAAAGTATTTTTTTATTTTGCTCTTCCATAATTTATTTTTATGATATTAATGGCATCTTTATAATAAAAGTACTGCCTTTTCCTTTTTCACTTTCTACTGATATATGACCTTGATGGTCGTCTACTATACGTTTTACATAGGCTAAACCGAGTCCATGTCCTTTTACATTATGAACATTACCAGTATGCTCCCTGTAAAATTTTTCGAACACACGTTTTGCCACTTGTTTAGACATTCCGCTACCTTGGTCGGTTATTTTTAAAATAATATTATTGCCCACATTTTCTGTATATACATCAATTTTGGGTGCCTCTTCCGAGTATTTAATAGCATTATCTAAGATATTAACGATTACGTTTGTAAAATGCGTTTCATTGGCTAATACAGAAGTCTTCTCAGCCATTAAGTGCGTTTGAACATAACCAGCCCTATCTTCAACAATAAGTTCTACATGAGTTATTGCATCTTCTATTAAGTCGTGCATTAATAGGGGTTCCTTACTAATATTGAGTTCATTTTTTTCTAGCTTAGAAATCCGCAGCACATTCTCTACTTGCGCGTGCATACGTTTATTTTCTTCTTTAATCATTCCTAAATAACGCTTCACCTTTTCTTGATCGTTAATTATTTTAGGATTTTTTATAGAGTCTAAAGCCAAATTGATGGTTGCAATTGGTGTTTTAAACTCGTGTGTCATGTTATTGATAAAATCTGTTTTAATCTGCGATATTTGGCGTTGTCGCACCAATTGAAAAATAGCACTGATATAGGTTAAAATAATTATTCCAGTAAATAAAATAGATAACACAATCATCCATAAAATAGAAGACAATAAGTACTTTTTTCTTTCGGGAAAATCTACCCAAAGTTTATAGGTACTTTGATTGTTGTTATCCAAAAATATAGGAACACCAACAGCGTTAGCGATTTCAAAATTTTCAGTTTGAACCTTTGTGGCCAAATCATCATCATAAATTGAAAACTCAAAATTTAAATTTATGCCCTCATCTGTTAATTCCCGTCGCAATAAGGTTTCCACTTGCAACGGGGTAATTCGTTTATAAACAGGAAAGTCTTTTAAGACATCTTTATACGTATCGGCATACATTTGTCTTATTATGGCATCCATCGATGAGTATTGAATGAGACGTTTTTCTGGAGTAATACTTTTATTCCCGTCTAATTTTGAGTTATTATAAATTTCAGTGACGCGCTCATTACTCAGTTTACTAACGTTAAAACTGTCGGCATCAATTTCAAAGAACAAGGAAGGCACTTTAAAACGTTCTTCTAAAACCGTATTACGATGTACAATGGTTTTATTGTTTAAATCGTCTTCCGATGTTATAAAGAGCTGTCTTATAACCGTAGAATCTGCAGCTTTTCCGTTGTCTAAAAATGGCTGGATTTTTACAAAAAAATCTCTAATCTCCATTTTTTCTATGTCACGTGACACAAAAATCAATGCTCTTTTTACACTTAACTTAAAATTCTTTTCTTCATTTTTTAAACTATTATTAATAAAAAATGACTGAACAAAGATGATTCCTATAAGTGACAAGCTCATTAAGACTACTAACAAGACAAATAGCTTCTTACCCATCGCTCAAATTTAACATTTTAACATTTAGAACAAATTAGCTTTAACCTTACATTAACAAAAGACTTAGTCCGCTTTTGGTCTAAACTTTTTAAGAATTTGCTTATTAATTTCATCAACCTGTGCTTTAACACTTTTCAAATCACTATTGGTAATAACAAAATCTGACTTATCTATCTTAACGCTATCGGGTAACTGATTTTTAATAATGGCTTTAATTTTATCTTTATTCGTTGTATCGCGCTTTATAACACGTTCTATTCTCAGCGCTTCATCTGCAACAACTGTGATGATACTATCGTACTGATTTTCTAGATTATTTTCAAAAATAACAGCCACCTCTTTTATGACATAAGGCGCCTCCTGCTTGGAAAGCCACTTTTTAAAATGTGAAGCCACTTTAGGATGTACAATAGCGTTCATTTTTGAAAGTAATTCTTTATCCGTAAAAATTTTTGAGGCGAGATAAGGCTTGTTGAGCATTCCATCTTGATAGGCAAGCGCGCCAAAAAGCTGAATTAATTGTTGTTTTATAATTTTAGAGCGATTCATTAAGGCCTTAGCTTCATCATCTGCAACATAAATCGGAATGCCTAATGCTTTAAAATAGGCTGCCACGGTTGTTTTTCCGCTGCCTATGCCACCTGTGAGTCCTACTACTACCATTTTATAATTTTATAAAATCTATTCGTTTTTGTTTTAAATTGGCACGCTTTACAAAATCTGGTTTATTTACGATTTTTGGTACCAAGTAGGATTGTTCATCCTGAAGGTCTGCGTAATTACATTCAACACTAAAATCTGAAGCTTTCATACTGTTATAATTATCTAAATCTACATAATATACCAACTGAACCACTTTTGGAAAGTAATTGATAGCCACGTCGCTTGGCTTGTTAGTTATGCGTATAGCAACTTCTATAGTTCCTTCTGTAAATCGTGCTATCTCACCGCGCACAGTAACCTGTTTTGGAAATATATCAATATTTTGATAGCCGGCAGTATCTATGGCTATACGCTGATTAATATCAGCCTTAACGTCATTAAGTTTCAAAAGCTCAGTTTTTAAACGGTCAACTTTATTAAGCTCTTCCTCTGAACCCACAACTTTTACACTATCTACATTAAAGTTAAAATCGTCTTTTATATCATAACCAACCGCGTAGCTAATCTCGCGCTTTAATTCTATGGGTACAAATTTAGACGCTCTAGTTGAATAGGGCAGAACAATGGTGTCTGGCATTACAGAAATAACTTTATACGAACTTCCTAATTGCCCTTCAATAAGAAATATATGACGTTGTACGTCAAAAAGAAGCGCATTAGGCTTGGAGATCACATCTGTTTTAGCATCTAAAACAATCGTATTTGAACCTTTAAAAATAAAGGGTAACAAAGCAAATCCCTTAGCTTCAATAAAAGCCTCTAGAGCAGGGGTTGAATCCTTATTTAAAATCATTTCATCAGGAAAATTTACGAGATTAATCTTCAATGATACCGTCTGCTTATAATCATTAGATAATTTCGAAAAAATTAAAAACACAAATGCAATACTGACAAAGAGACCAAAACGTTTGACGTTTTTTCCTTTTAAATAATCGGGTATGTTAAATTTTTTTCGTGTATTCATGGGGACATTAGAAAAATAAATGTGGAAAGGCTTTTTCTGGTGATTTTCGCAATAGTAATAAATTAAAACTTGATGTTACAAAGCCAAGGCCATATCCCATAAACTGTATCGCAATAGCTATTACAGCTAATAATGCTACAGTGACACTCTTACTAGCGATTAAAGCCAATACAAAAGCGATTGCAAAATATATAATGTACAAAAATAACGGCAAGACTATTTTAAAAGCCATGAGAAGGATAGCGAAAATTATACCTGCACTAAATAAGGCTGGAAACCAATATACGACACTTTTAGACTCAGGATGCCATTGATTTAAAATAGGTCTTACCATACCGAACTTATAAACTTGTTGATAAAATTTAGACCACGAGACGCGACGCTTATGATACACAACTGCATTTTGGATTAAAGCTGATTTGAAGCCCAATTTGTGCAAACGCAAGACTAAATCTGGATCTTCACCTGGATGAATTTTACCAAAGCCACCCGAAGCTATAAAAGCTTTTTTAGATAAGCCCATATTAAAACTGCGTGGCTGAAAATCTTCAACCTGTTGTTTACCTCCTCTAATACCACCAGTAGTCATAAAAGAAGTCATCGCAAAATTTATAGCCTTTTGAAGCGCTGTAAACGAACCGTGTGCTGCGTCTGGTCCACCAAAACAATCGTAATACGACGTCTCTAAAAAAGTTTTAACTGTAAGTAAATAGTGGGACGGCAGCAGAACATCAGAATCTAGAATAATAAAATAATTACCTTTAGCCTTCATCATGCCATAGTTTCTGGAAGCCCCTGGGCCGGAATTCGACTTGTAATAATAGGAAATATCTAAGTGCTCTTTAAAGGCGACAACTATATGTTCTGAAATTTTGTTTGAGCCATCTTCAATAATTACAATTTCGAAAGCG
>CAYMDB010000293.1:466-4398 GCA_964388865.1 uncultured Flavobacteriaceae bacterium | reverse complement strand
GACCCACCAGAAGAAGTTCATGCTGATGAGCTAGACGTTGTGGATGAAGAGATGGTTTCTGATGGTTCTGAGGGTTTGGATGACAACACAAAAAAAACAAATTTATCAAATGATGATAAGAACGATGATTTGGATATTGATGACTTGGGTCAGGCTAAGCTATTTTAAGGGTATTCAAATTCGTTGTAAGTATTTATTAAATGTTTAGAGAACGCTTCAGCACCTTTATCTGACATATGTGTTCTATCTTTCCAGTATGTATTACTATTGCTGTTTTTGTAGAGATTTGAAAAGTCTTTATAGTTTAGGCCAAGTTCCTCCATTAGAAGGTGGAGCTTTTTATTATCCTCATCACATATGTCGTTGTGGATTGGAGAAGTGAGGAAAATGAAAGTTTTCTCAGGATTTTGCTCTGAAAATATTTTTATCGACTTTAAATATTTTAGTGCTTTAGCGTTTATTATATAATTATCTAAACAATCGGAAGTCATCGATTTTGCTAAAACCATATCTCTTATGGACTCTTGTGATTTACTTACGTAAAGTGGATCATAGCCATTATATTCTTTGTAATTATAACTAGGTTTAAAATAATTTTTTAATATCCCTATGGCGTTACCATTATAGTTCATGCTGTAATAAAACGACTGAAGTGAGGATAATTGATTATTTTTCTTAAGAGCTTCTGTTATGTTAGGGTTTCTTTGATATTTACTTTTTAATGCTCTCATATCACCACCGTCATAAAGACTGTCAAAAAAATTCTTGGTATCTACATGAACAATTATAAGTTGTTTTTTATGTTGGGGCAGAGTACTAATGAGGGTACTACTGTAAGCGATACCCGTTCCGTCAATGCCCATATTATAACCTTTCTGTTTAAAAAGGCTCATGTCAATGTGATGGTTTGCTCGTGAGTTTCCAAAAACGAAGAATTCCGTTGAATCTTTATTAGATAAAAATTGATTCAGCTTACCGATAGCCTGACCAGTCATAACTTCGTCACTAATTTTGTTCAAACTGAAAAAAACTAGCTTGTCCAAAGCATAACTTATCACCACAGTGAAAAGAACTATTTTTAAAAGCTTTTGAACTGTTTTTGAATCCATAATCTAAAATTGAAAATAAATAAAATTTTCGGCTGTGGAATAGAATAAGCAGAGAATTAGAATTATTACAGAAACAATAACCGAAAGATTTAAGCTGCTAAACCGAATCCCATAATTTTCTAAAGATGAATTTGAGCTAACTATCTTTAAATCCACTAAAACACCTAAAGAAA
Source organism: uncultured Flavobacteriaceae bacterium (assembly GCA_964388865.1). GTDB lineage: Bacteria > Bacteroidota > Bacteroidia > Flavobacteriales > Flavobacteriaceae > Winogradskyella. The sequence continues at coordinate 3,116 of CAYMDB010000293.1, read as the reverse complement.
GTAAAACTATTGCGTTAACAAAAGCATTGATGTCTCCTATAAACGCAGGACCAAAGTCAAAACTAAATAATTTTCCAATTATAGAAGATGCAGAAGTGAAATCTGGAGCTCTAAAAAATATCCATGCAATAAGAACAACTACGAAGGTATAGATATATCCTAGAGCATTGAATGTGTTAATTTTTAAAACAGAGAAGGTGTATTTTTCTAAACTCAAAAATAATCCATGAATACCACCCCAGATAACAAAGTTCCATGAACTTCCATGCCATAAACCACCAAGGAGCATAGTTAAAAGTAAATTTCTGTAAGTTAAAATAATTCCTTTCCTATTACCGCCTAATGAAATGTAAAGGTAATCTCTTAACCAAAAGGAAAGTGACATATGCCAACGCCTCCAAAACTCGGTTAAAGTTTTAGAGAAATAAGGGAAATTAAAGTTTCTACTAAAATTAAAACCGAAAAGTTTTGCACTTCCAATAGCGATATCAGAATAACCTGAGAAATCAAAATAAATTTGAAACGCATAAAAAACAGTGGCTATAAGTAATGTTGATCCGTTATGAATATCTTGATTGGCATACACAGAATCTACGTATATACCCAAATTATCTGCTATAGCGACTTTTCTAAATAAACCTATAAATATTTGAAATATTCCAGTTTTAATCAAGTTAGTATTAAGTGTTCTCTTGTTTTCAATTTGGGGTATAAGATTCGATGCGCGCTCTATTGGTCCAGCAACTAATTGAGGAAAGAGGCTGACAAAAGTAAAAAAGCCTACCATATCCTTAGTCGCCTTTATTTGTCCCCTATAGATATCGATACTATAACTCAAGGTTTGGAATGTATAAAAACTGATACCAACAGGCAAGATTATGTTTAAAGTGAGATCGTTTACTTCCCATCCAATGGTTGACATGGTGCTTGCAAATGAGTCGGCAAAAAAGTTATAATATTTGAATATGCCCAATAAGCCCAAGTTAGAGCACAGACTTACTAAGAGCCATCGTTTTTTTTGAGATGCCTCTGCAGTTTCATCAATTTTTAACCCAACATAATAATCAAGAAAGGAGCTAAAAATAATTAGAGATAAAAACCTGTAATCCCACCAACCATAAAACACATAGCTAGAAATGAGAAGTAGAATATTCTGATTTTTGTAGCTAGATTTCAATAGCCAATAGAGAATAAAAACAATTGGCAGAAAAATTAGGTATTCTATGGAATTAAAAAGCATTAACTAAGTGTTTTATAGATTGGGGTGCTTTTAAGTATCATGTCAATTTTCACGAAATATAGTAAAATGAAGTTCTCGACCCCAATAATGCAATTAAATTTTAGTTAAGCAGATTGAAATTAACGTTCTTTAGCTTTAGAAGCTAGATAAAAAGCAAGGTGTTTGCTATTTTTTTTTAACCGTTTTAAAGTTTAAAAACTCAACAAATAGTGAAAAGGCAATCGCAAAGTACAAATAGCCTTTGGGTATTGCCCCTACTGTTTTTCCGAAAAACTCAGTGTGAGACAAGTGAGCCGCTTCCGTAATGAGCATAAAACCTATAAGTATTAAAAAAGCCAAGCCCAGAATTTGAATACTAGGATGACTGTCTATGAATTTTCGAATCGGATTTGCAAAACCAATCATAATGCCAATAGAAATCATCACGGCAATAATCATTAAGATCAGGGTGTAGTTGTGGTTGGGATGTAAACCATTGGTCATCCCAACGGCGGTAAGAATTGAATCTATAGAAAATATAAAGTCCAAAATTAAAATTTGCACAAGGGCTCCTTTCAAAGATTTTATCTGTTTTGATTTTACATCATTTTGATCGTGTAGAGGGGTTTCCACCTTTTCTCTTATCTCGGATGTGCTCTTGTAAATCAAAAATAAACCTCCAGCAAATAGAATAATGGCTTGCCAACTCACTGCTATGTTTAGCCAATCAACTGTAATCGTGTAAAAAGGGTCACTTAGACCGACTAAAAAAGAAACAAAAAATAATAATATGATACGCTGTACTAAAGCGAGCAGCAAGCCAATATTTGTGGCCTTTCCGCGCTGTTGCTCTGGTAATTTATTTGCAGCTATAGATATAAAAACGATATTATCTATTCCTAAAATGATCTCTAAAAACGTTAGGGTTAATAAGGCTATTATAGCATCAGAGCTCAGCAAAAAATCTAACATAATCCTTATTTAATTTTTTTGGCAACTCCCTTTTTCACAAGAACTTCTCGGTTTGCTTTTTTTAGCGCGAGTTTATACTCAAAAGTGTAAGTGTTTTCAGTCGTTGAAAGTATTTTCATGTGAATAGGATCCTTTTCAGATCTACTTTTAGGATTGAGCTTTTTAAGGATAAATTCGCAATCATTTATCCACCGTACAGAGGAAGAATCAACTTTGCCTTCATAATAATCGATGTTTAGGGTTTCTGTTCTTACAAACTGTCCAGTTTTCTCAGCACCATCAATAATATAATCAAATTCAAAAGTTCCCGTTTTAAAATCAGCACAGTTGCGATCAGCAGTGTTAAAGCAACTGCTTAGCATTAAAAGCGAAATAACCGACATAACTAGCCTCATTGTAAAATCTTTTAATAATATGTTCTGTTTTACCAATAAACTTAACCACATATATGCATCTCCC
>CAYMDB010000293.1:0-456 GCA_964388865.1 uncultured Flavobacteriaceae bacterium | reverse complement strand
CAGAATACCTGCTTATCGTCAAACTCAAAAGTTCCGTCTTTATAAAAGATGACAATTTTTTCGATTTCAGAGTTAGACTCTAGTTTAGACACTTTTTTTGGGGCTGACTTTTTTTCTAAATTAGAATCCAGAGATTCTGAAATATTGGTTTGATTAGGAAAATGACCTTTTCCATTTAACAACCAATACAATTCCACTTCTGGATAGGAGTGCAGTACTTTCATTACAAAGTCTAAACTCGGCTTGTTTCTGCCTGAAAGAATATGAGAAATACTAGAGCGTTGCACTCCAATTTTTTCAGCAAAACTAGAGGCTGTTTCACCATAAAAATCAATCACTTTTTGTAGGCGTTCTGTAAATTTTACTGAGTTTATCATTGTAAACTATGATTCAGGGTTTATTGCGTTACAAAAGTAAACAATCAAATCGATTAACTGCTATTTAATTATAAATTTC
>CAYMDB010000292.1:0-4402 GCA_964388865.1 uncultured Flavobacteriaceae bacterium | reverse complement strand
TATATCTCTTTAATACATATTAAAACTATTTTATGCTGAAAAGAAGTTCATTGATTTCTCTATTTTGTTCACGAGTTTTCAACGGAATTGCTTTTATATAGTAGCTTCATAAAACGCAGAAATTAAAATCGAAATTTTAGAGTGCAAAAACACAAATCCTATATAAAACGTTGTTTACAAATTGCCAAAAATGGTTTGGGTTCAACACGTCCAAATCCCATGGTTGGTGCGCTTATTGTGTCAAATGATAACATTATTGGTGAAGGGTTTACGAGCGCATATGGCGGTAATCACGCCGAAGTGAACGCCATAAATTCAGTTAAAGATAAAAGTGTATTAGCTGACAGCACACTTTATGTGACGCTCGAACCTTGCAGTCATTTTGGAAAAACTCCACCCTGTAGCGACTTAATTATAAAACACAAGATTCCAAAGGTGGTCATTGGTTGTGTTGATGAAAATCCGGAAGTCGCTGGTAAAGGCATTGCGAAACTTAGAGCTTCTGGCTGCGAAGTTATTGTTGGTGTTTTAGAAGCAGAATGCAAATGGCACCACAAACGGTTTTTCACCTTTCACAATAAAAAGCGTCCTTACATTATTTTAAAATGGGCGGAAACCAAAGACGGATTTATTGCGCCTGAAACAAAAACAAAGCAAGAACCTGTATGGATTACAAATCCTTATTCCCGACAATTAGTTCATAAATGGCGGGCAGAAGAACAGTCCATTTTAGTCGGCACCAAGACCGTTTTAGAGGACAACCCAAGTTTAACGGTTAGAGATTGGACGGGTCAAAATCCTGTGCGACTCGTTTTAGATAAAACATCGATTTTAAAGGCTTCGTTAAATTGCTTTAATTCTGAAGCTAAAACAATTAGAATTACAGCCGAAACGATTGATTTTAGCAAATCCATCGCTGCTCAAATTTGTACACTACTTCACGAAAACAATATTAATTCGGTGATTATTGAAGGGGGAGCACAAACCATTTCAACTTTTATAGAAGAGGAGCTTTGGGATGAGGCCAGAGTTTTTATTGGAAATGTCAACTTTTCAACCGGTGTGAAAGCACCAGAATTAACTGGAAAACTCATTTCAGAATTTCAAATTAAAACGGATAGTTTAAGAATTTATGAAAAACATTAAAACACTCATATTCGATTTTGGTGATGTTTTTATCAATTTAGATAAAAAAGGTGCCATGAAAAATGCCCTAACTTTATTTCAACTTGACAGCTTTGACGCAGCTATTATTGAAACTAATACACAATATGAAATTGGTAAGATTTCAGATTCTGAATTTATTGGCTTTTACGAGAAGAAGTTTCCATTTCTTAGTAAAGCTGAAATTATTGAGGCGTGGAATTATATTCTGCGTGACTTTCCAAAACATCGTTTGGAGTTTATTCAAAATTTAGCAGCTTCTCATGATTATAAGTTGATATTACTAAGTAATACCAATGCAATACACATTGATTTTGTTAAACAAAATGTGTCGTTTTTCGAGGAATTTAAAAGTTGTTTTGATGTCTTTTATTTATCTCACGAAATTCAGCTAAGGAAGCCTAATGCTGATATTTTTGACTTTGTTTTAAAAGAAAATAACTTAGTTTCAAGGGAATGTCTATTTATCGACGACACCAAAGACAATACAGATACGGCAGACCGAATGGGTTTCAACACTTGGAATATTGACGAAACTAAGGAGGATATTGTAGACTTATTTCAGATTAAAAAGGATTTATTTTGATTTATCTTTTACTCAGTATTTTATCCTCAACGGCAATTTTTGTATTGTTTAAACTTTTTAGCAAATACAATGTTAATACTTTACAAGCTATTGTAATAAATTACTTTGCGGCTTTCAGCTTAGGTATTCTTGCCAACGATACTCCAATTAATTTCAACGCCATTATTAAAAGTGATTGGTTTTATGGCGCCGTTGTTTTGGGATTTTTATTTTTTGCCATTTTTAACGTTATGGCGCTTACTGCCCAAAAAAATGGACTATCTGTAGCCTCTGTGGCTAGTAAAATGAGTGTAATTATTCCAATTGTTTTCGGAATTTACATTTTTAAAGAAAGTATTGGAACTCAAAAAATAGTTGGTATCATTTTAGCGCTAGTCGCCGTTTATTTAACCTCCGTTAAGCAAAAAGATGATGTCGTTTTAACAAAGTCTATCTATCTCCCTATCCTATTATTTTTAGGCTCTGGTATTATTGATACTTCGGTTAATTATTTTGCACCAGAAGACAAAATTCCTCTATTTTCCGCGGTGATATTTGCCATTGCCGGACTAATTGGATGTGTGATTTTAGCATATAAATCAATTCGTGGCACGACTCAGTTTAAGTTGAAAAACATTCCTTTTGGTATGGCTTTAGGTGTCGTTAATTACTACTCTATTTATTTTCTCTTAAAGGCATTACGTGTGGAAGGCTTTGAAAGTTCAAATTTGTTTACCATTAATAACGTTGGTATTGTTGCTTTTTCAACATTGATTGGTTTATTACTTTTTAAAGAACGCATTTCTTTAAAAAACTGGATTGGCATTGGAATCGCAATAATTTCAATACTTTTAGTGACCTCAGCTTAAAAAACATGGACATTTTAGACACTTATAAAACGATAAAAAGGCCTTCACAAGGTGAGCTATTTAAAGATAAAAACAGTAAATTTTATGGTTATGCATTTCCTGTCATTGATGAAGAACAAATAAAAGCCCATATTGAAGACTTAAAAAAAGAACATCACGCCGCAAGACATTGGTGTTACGCCTATCAATTAGGCACAGAAACCATCCAGTATAGAGCTAATGACGATGGGGAGCCTAATAACTCTGCGGGTATGTCTATTTACGGCCAAATACAATCGTTTGATTTGACCAATGTCCTAATTATAGTGGTTCGTTACTACGGAGGTGTTAAACTTGGAGTTGGTGGTTTAATAAATGCTTACAAAACTAGCGCACAATTGACCTTAGAAGCCTCCGAAATCATCACAAAAACCATAAACAACAACTTTCAACTTAAATTTGAATACAAAAACATGAGCAACGTTATGCGTTTACTTAAAGAAAATAAGGCAGATATTACAGATCAAAACTTAGGACTAGATTGTTTGTTGAAAATATCTGTCAGAAAAAGTAACAGTTCTCATATTTATGAATTATTTGACAATTTTTATGGGGTCGATATTGAACAATTATAACGATTAAATTTGCAGTTTATCTAAAAGATATTTTGGACAACGCGTGGGTTTATTTCGCTCCATATCCACAAAGGCCAGTATTGTGCTCCCAGTTGCCAATAAAACGCCTGTTTGATTGAAAATTTCGTAATAAAATTCAATGGACGCTCTGGGTATTTTTGTAAGTTTTGTTTTTACTTTAAGTACATCATCGTAACGTGCTGAATTTTTGTAATTTACATTTAATGAAATTACAGGTAGCATAATACCGTCTGCTTCCATGCTACTGTAGCTCAGTCCGAACTCGCGTAACCACTCGGTTCTACCTACCTCAAAATAGACTGCATAATTGGCGTGATATACAACACCCATCTGGTCTGTTTCGCCATAGCGAACTCTAATAATTGTTTCATTTAAATGCATCAATTTAATTTTGTTTAATAAAAAATTCGTAAATTTCAGCGGATTTAAACATGATGAAAAAATTCTAAATATTCAACACTATAAGATTTTTTTTTTAAGAATTTTGTTCACATATTTGTCCTATCCAAAACATCGAGAGAATCCTAGTTCTCTTTTTTTTTGCTAATCTAACTAACGACAAAATTTAACTTAAAGAATGGAGATCACAGCGCAATCTGTATGGGGTAATTGTCTCGCCTTTATAAAAGATAATATACAACCTCAAGCCTACAAAACCTGGTTTGAGCCTGTAGTCGCAGTAAAACTCTCTGGTAACGCTTTAAGTATCCAAGTACCAAGTAAATTTTTCTATGAATGGCTCGAAGAGCATTATGTTAAAATCTTAAAAGTCTCTTTGAATAAAGAGCTCGGACAAGACGCAAAATTGGTGTATGTCATTAAGATGGAAAACACCTATGGTAACAAGCAACCTTTTACTGAAAAAATACCGAGTTCCCAACGATCGGCTTTAAAGTCTCAAGATGTTGATGTTCCTTTTAACAATAAAAGCCCTGAGTTAAAAAATCCATTCATCATTCCTGGTATTAGAAATGTAAAAATCGAATCGCAATTAAATCCTAGTTACAGTTTTGAAAATTTTCTAGAAGGAGATTCTAATAGATTAGCTAGAAATGCAGGTATCGCTGTAGCTAACAAGCCAGGTGGCACCTCTTTTAACCCACTTTTAATTTTTGGAGGAGTTGGTTTAGGAAAAACGCATTTAGCTCACGCTATTGGTGTAGATATTA
>CAYMDB010000291.1:0-4405 GCA_964388865.1 uncultured Flavobacteriaceae bacterium | reverse complement strand
ACGACTTCTACTTCCTTCTCCGATGACTTCGAATTATATCAAATCTAAAATCCGCTCTAAAGCCATTCCTCTAGAACCTTTAATAAGTAGATTAGCCTCAGATAACCTTAAGGATTTTAAAGCAGGTTTTAAGGCCTCAAAGCCTGGAAACTTGAGAATGGAATCCTTCGTATTCGTTTTAAAGAAATTTTCTCCTACTAAATATACGTGATCTTCAAAATTAGTTTCAATATAAGCTACAATGGCTTGGTGTTCTTCCTTGGCAGCATCTCCGAGTTCAAACATATCTCCAAGTAGTAAATATTTATTGCTTACTTTTAGTTGCTTGAAGTTTTTAAGTGCCGCTAGCATGCTTGTTGGGTTTGCATTATAGGCATCGAGTATGATCTTGTTTGTTCCTTTAATTAATAGTTCTGAACGGTTATTTTTAGGCTGGTAAGACTCTATGGCCTTTTTTATTTGCTCAGTAGGCACCTTAAAATGCTTTCCTATGGCAACCGCTACGGCAATATTTCCAAAATTATATTTGCCTATAAGCTGGGAGGTAATTTCAGTTTGGTCATAAGAAAGACTTACAAAGGGGTCAGCGTCGAGAAAGTCTACAGCACAGTAATTATCTGCTCCTGAACCAAAAGTGATGGTTTTTGAATAATTATTATTTTGTTTTACTTGTTTTTCGTCATCTCTATTTATAAAAACGGTTTTGTTGTTGTCTCGGAGGTAATCATACAATTCAGATTTGCCTTTTATAATACCTTCAACACCGCCAAAACCCTCTAAATGTGCTTTTCCAAAATTGGTGATTAAACCATAATCGGGTTGCGCAATGCGACTTAAAAATGTTATTTCTTGTTGGTGATTGGCGCCCATTTCCACGATGCCGAAATCTAAATCCTGTGAGAAGCTTAGTAGCGTTAATGGAACACCGATATGATTGTTTAAATTGCCTACGGTAGATTTTACATTATACGTTTTGGCCAACACGGCGGATATGAGCTCTTTTGTAGTGGTTTTTCCATTACTGCCCGTTAACGCAATAATGGGTACATCAATTACTTTTTTGTGGTAAGTAGCTAAGCGTTGTAACGTGGTTAGTACATCGTTAACTAAAATACATTCGGTATTTATTAAGGCGTTTTCATTGTCTACTACACAATATTTCGCCCCGGCTTCAAAAGCTTTAGTTACAAAATTATTACCGTCAAAATTTTCACCTCTAAGCGCAAAGTACATGCTATCTGTTGAGAGCTTTCTGGTGTCTGTTGCAACTGACGAACAGGTTTTATAATTTTGGTATAAGAGATCTATATTCATAGGTTTAAAAATAAAAAAAGTCCTGATAAATTTATCAGGACTTTTTAAACTTTTATTTAAGGCTTATTAATTTCGTTTTCTTCCTCCATTCTGGCTTTTAGAGCCTACTCTAGATACGGCGCATCTAAAACCAATATAGTCTGTGGCCATGTCTTGTGGGAAGTAGCGGCGCTGAGCAGGATCTAACCAGTAGGCTCGGTCTCTCCAAGATCCACCTTTAAAAACTCTAACTTCGTCGTTAATTAACGATGTTCTATTGTTTGAGGTGTCAAATTGTCTTATCAGTGTACCATCAGTAGAGTCCACTTCAACACGATGTTTGGGGGAATTATACATTTGGCTAGTTGCGATAGTTTCACTCCCTTCATCAAAGTTTTGTCTGTAATTACGTGATGAACGTTTGTCACCATCTCTAAAGTTTCTATTATCGCTTTCGCTAAAATTAGTTCTGAGATAGGTTTCTTTCTCGTCAATAGGTATTTTTGCAATTTCACCAGGTAAATCTCTGGCTACTATTTTTCCGTTACTAAGTGTATCGTAAACAATTTCATCTACTGTTACAATTTTTACGCTGCCATCTTCATTGATTGCATTTTTGGTATACACATTACCTCTGTAATAATTGAAATCATTAAATTCATCATCAACAATAGGTCTGTAAACATCAGCTACCCATTCGGCAACGTTACCAGCCATATCATATAAACCATAATCGTTTGGTTCGTAAGACTTAACTTCTGCAGTAATATCGGCACCATCATCAGACCAACCGGCAATACCGCCATAATCCCCTTTACCTTGCTTAAAGTTGGCTAATTGATCACCGCGATTAACACGCTTTCCAGATCTTGTATATTGACCATCCCAAGGATATTTTTTTCGTCCTCGATATACATTATAGCTTCGTAATTCGCTCATTCCTAATGCGGCATATTCCCATTCTGCCTCTGTTGGGAGTCTGTATTTAACAGGGATTAAACCAGTTTCTCTACTAGCATATACGTTAACAGGATTACCATCAGCATCAGTTTGTTGCTTACGTCTACCACCTTCTAAAACGTCAGCATTTCCACCATAAGTCTGGGATGGCGCGTTAATATATGTATCCGTATTGAAAGTGCTTTCTGCATTAACATCGGTGTACTGTGCATCTCTTTTAATGTAACCAGCTTCTTGCAAAGCCATCTCAGCAACACGGTCTGTTCTCCAATTGGCATATTCCACAGCCTGAATCCAACTCACCCCTACAACTGGGTAGTTAGCATAGCCTGGATGACGTAAGTAATTTTCCGTCATCATTTCGTTATAGCCTAAACGATTTCTCCATACCAAAGTATCTGGTAAAGCACCTTTATAGATAAGTGCATAATTTGGATCATCAGGTGGATAAACGTTCTTCAAATAATCTAAATAAATTAAATAGTTTAAATTGGTGACCTCATTTTCATCCATATAAAAGGATTGAATGTGCTGTTGCGTTGGAGTATTATTCCAATCATGCATTGGGTCATCTTGTACTTTACCCATCGTAAATGTTCCACCTTCTACAAAAGCAGTTCCTGGAGGGGTTTCTTGTTCTTTAAATTGCGTGTTATACTGAAAACCACCTTGTTTGTCGTTGATTTTCCAGCCCGTAGCGCTATCTACATTGCCAGAATTTGAAGAACGCTTGCAGCTCACAATTGAGGCAAAAAGCGTTAAAGCAATGAGAAATTTGAGGTTTGAGACATGTTTCATATCCATAGGTTTAAGTAAGCTCGTTTAATTTTAGAGTCGCAATATAACGATTAAAGGTAAACTGACAACTTTTTTTTTGCTCAAAATGCAAAAAAATGTGCATTTCATCCTTTTTTTTAAACATCACAACGGATTTTTGGTCCATTTATCGGTATATTTTGCTCTTTAAGAACGGATATAAAAATAAATTATTGTTGTATTTTTGAAATAAAAATTACGACCCCATAATATAGCACTTTTAGGGGCGTTATTCTACTGTAAAAGAAAGTTATTTGTAATATGGACATTCTTTTATTATGAAACTATTAAAATGAATACATGAAACACTGCTTTTCCTTCTTTTTTCTTTTTTTAGGGTTTCTATGTTACGGTCAACAACAAAAACAGTTTAATATTAATTGGAATGGCACAACGCTGTTAAAGAACGACTTCGCTACTATAGAAGTACCGTCATTTGATGCTGAACATTTTAATTACGATGCTGAAAAAGGTTTGGTGTTCTATGCCCAATGGACTGGCAATGGAAGTCCAATAGATGAAAATTCAGTTACGTTAGTTAACGTCGTTTATGAGTCCATGACGGTTTCAGAATTAAAAGATTTAGATCCAAATCTCCTTCCATCAACTAATCTATATCAAATTTTTAATACAAATGCCAGAGAACGCTTTTCGTATTATTTTGAATTAAGTCCTATTATTAAAGAAAAAGGAGTCTTCAAAAAGATAACCGCGTTCAGCATACAATATAACACTTTGACTAGTAGAAGCAGTATAAGTGCTAGAAACGAAAACGCCATTACAAATTCAGTTTTAAGTACGGGTGAATGGTATCGGTTTTACATTGAAAACTCTGGAGTTTTTAAATTATCAAAAAGTTTTTTGAATAGTTTGGGAATAAACACAAATTCAGTTGACCCAAGAACTATTAAAATTTACGGAAACGGTGGACGCATGTTACCCTTGCTAAATGCAGCAAACTATCCTTATGATGTGGTTGAAAACGCCGTAAAATTTGTTGGTGAATCAGACGGTAGTTTTGATTCCAATGACTATATCTTGTTTTATGGTGAAGGTCCTAGGACCTACAGTCAAGAAAGTAATACCAATATAAACTTATACACGGACAAAACCTATTATTATGTAAATGTAAGCTCTGGAAACGGAAAACGTATTCAAGAAATGCCTGCCATTACTGCTGCGGCAGATTTACAAATAACAACATTTCAAGATTATCAATTTTATGAGGTGGACCAATATAATCTCGCCAAATTGGGGCGTCGCTGGTTTGGCGATCCTTTTGATATTGAAAACCAGCGCACTTACGAATTTGATTTTCCTAATTTAGTTACAAATG
>CAYMDB010000290.1:0-4406 GCA_964388865.1 uncultured Flavobacteriaceae bacterium | reverse complement strand
TAAAAAGGTGGCAATTAACAAGCCGTAAATAACAGTCCAGGCTAAAGGTCCCCAAAATACAACATTGTCACCTCCCATATAAATATTAGGATCAAAATCGGCAAAAAGAGTAAAGAAGTTAATGTTTAGGCCTATAGCTAAAGGAATTAGTCCTAAAATTGTGGTAATGGCCGTCAATAATACAGGTCTTAAACGCGCTTTTCCTGCTCTAACAATGCTCTCAAACAGATCTTCTTTACTCAGGTATTCGTCGTCATCTAAATCGAGTTCATTCTTTTTACGGTCTATTAAAAGTTGGGCGTAATCTAAAAGCACCACACCGTTGTTTACTACAATTCCTGCAAGTGAAATAATACCAACCATTGTCATCATAATAACAAAGGCACTACCGGATAGTACAATACCCCCGAAGACTCCGATAAAACTTAAAAATATAGCAATCATAATGATGGCAGGCTTTGAAACCGAATTAAACTGAAAAATAAGAATAAAGAAAATTAAACCAAGTCCTGTAAAAAAGGCTCCCATAAGAAAGGTCATTTGCTTGTTTTGTTCTTCAATTTGACCGGTATAATCTATTTTGATATTTTTTGGTAAACCTTCAAAACTCCGCATTTCATTTTTTATCTGATTTACAATAGCACCGGCGTCGGTATATCCTGGCGCTAAGGCCGAATAAACGGTAACTACACGCTTGGTGTCTTTGTGTTTTATGGCACTAAATCCCGAGTTGTTTTTGTGCTTTGCAACAGCGGATAGGGGGATTTCCTTGATTTGTCCGGTATTATCTCTAAACGTAATGTTTTGATTAAATAAGGCACTTGTATTGTATCTATTGGCTTCATTAAACCTTACATAGATATCAAAGTCATCGCCATCTTCCTTATAAATTCCGGCTTTCGATCCAAAGATTGAATTTCTTAATTGGCCACCTATTTGCATTGCGCTTACCCCTAATTCACCAGCTTTTTCTCGATCAATTTCAACTTGCATTGTGGGTTTGTCTTTATTGACATCAATTTTAAGCTCGTCAATACCCGCAACATTTTTCGTATTGATAAACTCGCGCATTTGCTCTGCAGTAGTGATGAGCTCGTTGTAGTCATCACCTTCAATTTCAATATTAATAGGTGGTCCAGCGGGAGGTCCGTTAACATCTTTTTCTACAGAAATTAAAACACCTGGATAAATACCAACTAAGGCTTCTTGTACTTGTTGTCTTAATAGCTCACTGTCCTCACCACGGCGGTACTTGTACTCGCGCATGGAGGCTGTGATTTTTGCTTTGTGGGGCATTTCGGCTGAAGAACCTCCATCGTTTCGTGGATTTCCAGCACCTTCACCAACCTGCGAAACAGCACTTTCTACCATGAAGTTTCGGTCGCCATCTATGTATTTATCTCTGTTAACAACCTCGTAAACCCGTTTTTCAATTTGTTTGGTAATGGCGTTGGTTTTTTCTATCGCTGTGCCTTGCGGATACTCAATGTATACAATAATTTGATTGGGTTTGTTGTCTGGGAAAAATTCAACCTTTGTCCGTTGGGTACTCAGTGAAATACCAAAAGCTATAAATGAAGCGATAAGTAATAAAAAGATCCCGCCAGTTAAGACGTACGGTTTCTTTTTAGACAAGGCCCAGCGCAACTGACCTTCGTACCAACTTTCTAGTTTTACAAGCGACTTATTTTGAAAATTATTAGCCCATTTTCTTATAAAAAAGCGGTAGGCCCAGAGCATCACGGCTGTAAAGACCATGATAGTTCCCAAGCCGCGGTAAGCACCTCCAAACAACAGGATGAGTAGTCCAATGACACCCACAATTGAGGTAATTTTAATGATTTGTTGCAAAGGCATATCCTTGTCCTCAATGGTCATGTGTCTAGAAACGAGTACCGAATTAAAGAATATGGCAACAAATAGCGATGATCCTAGTACAATGGACAAGGTTATAGGTAAGATTTTCATAAACTCACCCATAATACCCGGCCAAAGCCCAAGCGGAACAAAAGCCGCTACGGTAGTTAAGGTCGAGATGATAATAGGAAAAGCAATTTCGCCAATACCCATTTTAGCAGCTTCAATTCTACTCATTCCTTCCTCTTCCATTAATCGGTAGACATTTTCTACGACAACAATCCCGTTATCTACAAGCATACCTAGCCCCATAATTAATCCAAAAAGAACCATGGTATTTAAGCTGTACCCAATAAGACCTAAAATCATAAGGGACATAAACATAGACATTGGTATGGCGAAGCCTACAAAAAGGGCATTTTTAAATCCTAAGAAGAACATGAGGACGGTGACGACGAGAATCACCCCAAAAATGATATTATTCACTAAATCATCAACCTGACCAATCGTTTTTTCGGATTGATCGTTGGTAATAGAAACAACTAAGTCTTGAGGAAATACGTTTTCTTTTGCTTCTTTTACAATGACTTGAATTTTTTCGGCCGCAGCCACCATATTTTTACCCGCTCGTTTTTTTACATCGAGCATCACTACAGGATCACCAGATTTTCTCGCAAAGGTGGTTTTGTCTTCCTCTTTAAATGAAACTTGAGCCACGTCTTTTAAGTAAATGGCATTTCCTTTTTCAGCCTTTACTACGAAATTTTCAAGTTGAGAAGGACTGTCTATCTCACCGATAATTCTAATGGTGCGGCGTTGTCCACTAACCTTTAAATTTCCTGCCGATTGTGTAATATTTCCGTTACTAATAGCTCCAAGAATATCGTTAAACGTCACCTTTGCCGCCATCATTTTATAAATATCTACAGCAACTTCAACCTCTTTTTCTTGAGCACCTCTAATATCTGCTTTTTTAATTTCTTGTAGATCTTCTATTTCATCTTGAAGGATCTCGGCGAAATCTTTGAGCTTTTCAACAGGATAATCTCCAGAGATATTAATGTTAAGAATTGGCATTTCTTCAGATAAGCTCAATTCAAAAACGTCGGGTTCTACTTTAGCACCATTAAAGGTTGGCCAATCTTCACCTGAGGTTTTTGTGTCGATTTCGTCTTTTATTTTTTGTTTGGCTTGCTCTACTGAAATATTCTCATCAAACTCAACCATTAATATTCCGTAATCTTCTTGGGAGGTAGAGGTGATTTCTACAACATTGCTTACGGTTTTAAGTTCGTCTTCTAACGGATCGGTTATTAATTTTTCAATGTCTTCTGCTGTATTTCCGGGATAGATGGTACTGACGTAAATTTTGGTTTCATTCACCTCGGGGAAATTCTCTCTAGGCATGTTAAAAAACGCAGACACGCCGAGATAGAAAAACACAACAATAAGCACATACATTGTGGTTTTGTTATTGATTGCCCACGATGAAAGCGCAAATTCTTTTTCGGTATTTTTCTTTTTCTTAGTTTTCATCATTACCTTTTTCTTTATAATTTATGACTTCAACAGATTGCCCATCTTTTACACTACGAGCACCTTCTTTTATGATTTCAGTTCCTGCTTCAAGGTTAGATAAGACTTCAATAATATCACCTTGGGTTTTGCCGGTTTCAATAATCTGACGTTTGGCTATGCCAATCCCTTTGTCGTTTTTACCAGTTACGGTGTATACGTATTGCTGACCCTGAGCGTTTTCAGAAATTATGCTTTGTGGAACTAAGATGGCGTTTTCACTGGTGTAATCGTTAATCTTTAGGCGAGCGGTAAGATTAGGCTTTATTTGTCTATCGATGTTAGGAACGGCAACTTCAACTTTAAACGTACGATTTGCAGGATTGATAAAATCACCAGCTTGTCGAATTTCTGTTTCTATAGTTTTTCCGAGAACGGGAAGTTCAACATTAACCGATTTACCCTTTACTACATCTGAAATATAGCGTTCTGGAACTTCAACTTCAATATACATGTTATCGAGGTTAACAAGGCGCATCAACGCCGTTTGTCCGGCTGCTACCACACTACCTTGTTCTGTAATCACATCGTCTATTGTACCAGAAAAAGGCGCTCTTACCGTTGTTTTAGCAATTTGTTGTTGCAATTGATTAATGGCTTCTTGTTGCGATTCAAAAGACGATTTAGCCTGTAAAAATTGAATTTCACTTCCAATATTTTGTTCCCATAAACGTTTTTGGCGTTCAAAGGTTGTTTTGGCTAAATCTGATTGTATTTGCAGTTGTGATAACTGTTGCCCTAAGCCGCCATCATCTATTTTAGCGAGTAATTGACCCTTATTTACTTTTTGGCCAGCTTTGACGTAAACATCTGTTAAAATACCATTATACTCTGGCGTTATGACTAAAAGATTTTTAGTGGTCACATTGCCTTGCAGTTCTAAAACGTGTTTAAAAACCTCGTTTTTTGTCACTATAGTGGTAATCAATGGAACTTTTTTAGTAGTATCTATGGCTCTGATTTTGTCATCGAGT
>CAYMDB010000289.1:0-4418 GCA_964388865.1 uncultured Flavobacteriaceae bacterium | reverse complement strand
CAGTTTTTGCCGTAACCTATACCTATACGGGTTACCCTATGATCCGTCAAATGCGTGAAATGATTTTGAATGGCGAACTCGGCAACATACAAAAAGTAGATGCCCAATATTATCAAGGTTGGATCAATCCCATTATTCACCATAAAGACAAACGTGCTTCAACATGGAGGTTAATCCCTGAAAAATCAGGAATAAGTTGTTGTATAGGCGATATTGGCACACATGCTTTTGATATGATCGAATACGTTTCGGGTTTGAAAATCGAGAGCATTTTAGCAGATTTAAATTACCTCTATACAGATAATAAAATGGATATTGATGGTACCGTTTTGTTACGTTGTTCTAATAACGTCAAAGGCGTCATCTGCACAAGTCAAATTGCAACAGGTGAAGAAAATAGTTTTATAGTAAAAGCCTATGGAGATAAAGCTGGCTTAAAATGGGAACAAGAAAATCCTAATTACCTCTATTTAATGGAAGATGGCAAACCACTTCGTGTATTAAAACCCGGTCATTCCTATAATTCAGACTTATCCCTAGACGGCACAAAATTACCACCAGGCCATCCCGAGGGTATTTTTGATTCTATGGGAAACATCTACAAGGGTGTGGCAAAAGCCATTCATAAAGAACCTTATAATCATGGAGAATTCCCAACGATTATCGATGGCACCAGAGGCATGAATTTTATAGAAAAAGCGGTGGAATCGCACCAAAAAGGAAACGTTTGGGTAACTATTGAAACTTTAGACTAATGCAAACACTTAAAGGACCCGCTATTTTCTTAGCACAATTTATGGATGAAAAAACACCCTTTAATACGCTAGATGGCTTGTGCAAATGGGCATCAAATTTAGGGTATAAAGGGATTCAAGTTCCCACTTTAGACAAATCTATAATTGATTTAGATATTGCAGCAGATAGTCAAACCTACTGCGATGAATTTAAAGCGAAAATAAACAGTTACGGATTAGAAATCACTGAACTATCCACACATATTCAAGGGCAGCTAGTAGCCGTGCATCCTGCACATGACATTTTGTTTGATATTTTTGCTCCAGAGCAGTTAAAAGGTAATTATAAAGCGCGTACGGCTTGGGCCATGAACCAAATGCACAAAGCGGCAAAAACCAGTCATCGCTTGGGTTTAAAAGCACATGCAACATTTTCAGGATCCTTACTTTGGCCGGCTATGCATCCTTGGCCACAGCAACCTAAAGGCCTAGTTGAGCTTGGCTTTGAAGAATTAGCAGATCGGTGGATACCAATTTTAAATACGTTTGAAGAAAATGGAGTTGCCGTATGTTACGAAGTACATCCGGTAGAGGATATTCACGATGGTGATACCTTTGAGCGCTTTTTGGAAGCCACAGGAAATCACAAAGCAGTTAACATTCTTTACGACCCTTCTCATTTTGTGTTGCAACAGCTAGATTATGTAAAATATATTGACCATTATCATGAGTTCATAAAAGCATTTCATGTTAAAGATTCTGAATTTAATCCCACAGGGAAAAAAGGAGCTTTTGGTGGCTATAACGATTGGAAAAACAGAGCAGGACGTTACCGCTCACCTGGTGATGGCCAAGTAGACTTTAAGAAAGTATTTTCAAAATTAACCGAGTACGGCTGTGATGTTTGGGCTGTTTTGGAATGGGAATGCGTTATTAAAAGTCCTGAGCAGGGCGCCAAAGAAGGAGTAGACTTCATAAATAACCACATTATTGAAGTAACAAACAAACGCTTTGATGATTTTGCAGGTGGCAATGATATCGACGAAGCTGAATTAAGAAAAATTTTAGGTATTTAATTTGAAAATCGATTCAAAATGAAAAAAATTATAACATTAGGGATTTTGGCAGTGGTACTCACGGCTTGTAATCAAGAAAAAAAAGAAAATGCAACTGACGTAGTTAAAACTGAGGTTGCAACCGAAGCTAAAAAAAAGGAACCAACAACACCTGAAGAAACCGAAATTTGGGAACCAAAACCAAAAGTTGTCACTTTAGATGAAGCAACTGGCATTCCGTCTGATGCCATCGTACTTTTTGATGGTTTAAATTTTGACCAATGGATTTCCAGTGTAGATTCCACTTCAGTAAAATGGAACCTAAATAAAGATGGCAGCATGACGGTTAATGACCGAACAGGAGATATTCAAACCAAACAAAATTTTGGAAATATTCAATTGCATTTAGAATGGCGTTCTTACCTAGAAAGTACAGGCTCAAATCAGAACAAAAGTAATAGTGGTGTCTTTTTTCAAAACCGATATGAGGTACAAATATTAGATAATAATGATAACGATACTTACGTCAATGGTCAGGTAGGATCCGTATACAAACAATCCATTCCATTGGCTAAAGCATCAGCACCAACAGGCCATTGGAATACTTATGATATTATATTTCATGCACCAGAATTTGATTCGGACGGCAACAAAACGAAATCGGCTACGATCACAGTTTTGCATAACGGTGTTTTAATTCAAGATCATTTTATGCTTGAAGGAACAACAGAATATATTGGTTGGCCAAAAAATGATGCCCATGGCAAAGCACCGATTAAACTTCAAGATCACGGAGACAACAGTGGTGTGAGCTTCAGAAATATATGGGTTAGGGAACTATAAAGCCAAATCTTCTGATCATAGCAAGAATGAAATATGTTAAAAAAACATGTTCCATTTTTTGTTTTACGCAATTACTAACAGCATATTTAAGAATTTCATAATTTTTACACAAAACAGTATCAAAATTGACCTTCGCATCTAATTTATGTATAATTTAGATCTATGATGGTACGTACATATAAATATAGACAATTTAGGCCCACAGATTTAGATTTGACCAAACGCCGCTAATTTTTGAACTTAGCTAACAACTCTATATTCATTTCATTTTTTCATTGTGTACAATTCAAATTTCAAATATCCTTTTCACTCATCAATTATCGCATTAGATAATCGTTATGTTGTGCGTCGTCTTTTTAATCGTCGCCCTTAGGGGTATGCTTCTATTTTTGAACTTTGGTGCGTCCGGTTCTACTTTTCAAAACACTATCTTTATTACAATTTTAATTCAAAACATCAATTACAATGAAAATTGTTATTGCCAACAAATCACATAGCATCTATGCAGAAATCATTTGTGAAACTATCGATGAGGCTGCCAAAGTTAGAGGCACTGGTATTGCAAAACGAAAACCAGAATACATTATCACCAAACTAGAAAACGGTAATGCCGTTATTGCTTTAGACGGAGAAAACTTTGCTGGATTTTGCTATATAGAAGCTTGGGATCATGGAAAATTTGTTGCCAATTCTGGCTTAATTGTTCATCCTGATTACAGAAATATCGGATTGGCCAAGCAGATTAAAAAAGTGATTTTTGAACATTCGCGAAAAAAATTTCCTGATGCCAAAGTATTTAGTATCACAACCGGACTCGCCGTTATGAAAATGAATAGCGACTTGGGTTACAAACCTGTGACTTTTTCTGAACTCACCACCGATCAGACCTTTTGGAATGGTTGCCAAACCTGTAAAAATTACGATGTTTTACAACGGACAGAACAAAAAATGTGCTTGTGTACAGGCATGCTTTATGATCCTGCTAAACAAAAAAATCAAAAAACGCGTGAACGCAAATACGACAAAAAAGCTTGGACGCGTTTAAAAAACATCAAACAAAACATGTTCTTAAAAAAAGACAAAAATGAAAAAAGCGAATAAATCCGATAAAGCTTCAGCTAAAGAAAAGACATCACAAAACGCTACAAAAGGAAAGTTAGTGATTGCCTACAGCGGTGGTTTAGATACTTCTTACTGTGCTGTAAGTTTGAGTAAAGCCGGCTACGATGTACATGCAGTAAGTGTCAACACCGGGGGTTTTACTTCAAAAGAAATAAAATCTATTGAAAACAACGCCTATAAAATGGGCGTTTCCACCTATAAAAATATTGATGCCATTGCCTCATATTACAAAAAAGTCATTAAGTTTTTAATCTTCGGAAATGTGCTTAAAAACAATACTTACCCTTTATCGGTAAGTGCAGAGCGCATCATTCAAGCCATTAGTATCGTTGAATATGCCAAAAGCATTGATGCCAAATATATTGCACACGGAAGCACAGGAGCAGGAAATGACCAAGTTCGTTTCGATATGATTTTTCAAACCTTAGTACCAGAAATCGAAATAATTACCCCCATTAGAGATGGCCAACTCAGCCGACAACAAGAAATTGATTATCTGGTAGAACACGGCATCGACATATCTTGGAACAAGGCCAAATACTCAGTTAACAAAGGACTTTGGGGTACAAGTGTTGGCGGTGAAGAAACTCTAACTTCAGAAAAACCTTTGCCTGATTCCGCTTATCCTTCGCAATTAAAACACACAGATCCAGAAAAAGTGGTT
>CAYMDB010000288.1:0-4430 GCA_964388865.1 uncultured Flavobacteriaceae bacterium | reverse complement strand
ATCTAATGCTTTTTTTGCAGCTGCTTTTGTAATACCAGCACTTTCTGCCATACCATTAATTAAATCTGTTTTGTTCATAAATATTAATTTTAAATTGTTAAAAAATCGGTTTTCAATTTGTATTCGTTAAAATCTGTCAGACAAAATTATCAGGAATAATAAGCTACACAAGGAATAGCAAGGGAAATACAGCTTTTTGTTAATAACTTATAGCATTTGTTAATAAAGGGAATGTATTTCATCGGATTTTATATAAAACCAACGTTAATAAGGGTTTAGCGCAGTTTTGCCGTTTCAGAGAAATGAAACCCATTTAGTAGGGATTTGATGCTCATTTTTCGCTTGCCAGGAAGCTGTAATTCTTTCACATTTATAAAACCTCCAGCACAGGCTACTCTCAGTTCATCTTTCGTGCTTAAAATAGTTCCTGCTTTTAATTGATGATTTGCTTCCTCTTTTTCAACCTCGTAAATTTTAACTGCTAATGGTTCTTTTTCGTTATTATCTAAATAACACCATGCAGCTGGAAAGGGATTTAATCCCCTAATTTTATTATAAATAATTTCCAATGATTGCGTCCAGTCTATTTTGCAATTGTCTTTATTAAGTTTGTAAGCTGTTTTTAAATTATCGGTTTGAGGTTGTATCGATGTGTTGATGGTATCTGTTTCAATTTGTTTCACAGTCTCTACCACCAACTCGCTTCCAATACGCATTAACTCATCGTGTAATACGCCTACAGTGGTTGTATTATTGATGGGAATTTCTTTCCACATAATCACGGCACCGGTATCGATTTTTTCGTCAATAAAGAAGGTTGTTACGCCAGTTTTATTCTCTCCATTGATTATGGCCCAATGAATTGGGGCTGCCCCTCTGTATTGCGGTAATAAGGACGCATGCAGATTAAAAGTTCCAAATTCAGGCATTTGCCAAACGACTTTTGGAAGCATTCTAAACGCGACTATGATTTGTAGATTAGCTTCAAGTGCTTTGAGTTTTTTAATAAAGCTTTCATCCTTTAAGTTTGTAGGTTGTAAAACTTCGAGCTGATGTTTAACAGCGTACTCTTTTACCGCTGAAGCTTTTAATTTTTGACCACGCCCAGCAGGACGATCGGGTGCGGTTATAACTCCAACGATTTTATACTTATTGGCAACAAGAGCGTCTAGGGTGGCTACAGCAAAGTCTGGTGTGCCCATAAATACAATTCTTAAATCGCGTTTTTTTGTCATGATGTGGTGTAAGTATTTGTTGCTGTTATTTTAATTTTTTTAAGTTCAATAAGGTCTTTAAGACTTTCCAGAAGTTCTTTTTCTGAACACTTAATAAGCAGTAATAATTGTCTTGAAGTTAGCGCTTCATTTTGTAAAGTGCTGACTATTTTTTGTGATACTAATTTTTTTGTTGAAGATTTTAATTTCGATTGCTTTGCAACGCATACCGAGCATATGCCACATACTTGATTTAGGTGTTCTCCAAAGTAGGCGCTTAGCTGTTGACTTCTGCAAACAGAATCGTTTTTAATATAACGCAATACAGCTTCTATTTGCTGATGTTTTAAGTTGTGCTGTTGTTCTATTATTTTGGCAATAGGATTTATAGTTACATCATCTTCGCGCGGCTGCAAAAACGTAATTTCAGAATCTGTATGAGCCATTTGTAAACTGATGATTTCGTCTTTTTGTAATTTTTTCAATTGGGTAATGACTGTTTTTTCTGAAAGATTCGTTTTATCAATAACTAACTTTAAATTCACTTTGGTCTCGTAATCAAAAATTCCACCGTAAGTTCTTAGAAGCACTTTTACTAAAGTATTTAAATTTAAATGCGTTTCTAAATACCGAAACAAAACGGCGTTTGAGGTGGTGAACTGAATTTTTGTTCTAAAGTTAAAATGCTGATTTAAGCTTACAACTGCATTTCGGTCTAAAATTAGTAAGGTGTTGTAAGTGATACTTGTATTCAATTTATAGGTTTGGCAAAAGGATTTAAAGTCGAGTTGATGCATACTTTCTTCCCCTTCTCCATAAGGGATTTGAAAATAATTACACAGTTTGTTGTAAACTGTTTTTACATAATCTACAGAGGGTAGATTGTTTAAAAATTGAGCGCGAAGATGATCTTCATCAATATGCTGCGTTAAAATAACAGCATGCGCTAAGGCTCCGTCTCTACCCGCGCGTCCCGCCTCTTGGTAATAACTTTCTACACTTTCAGGTAAATTAAAGTGAATGATGGTTTTTACATTGGCTTTGTCAATACCCATACCAAAAGCGGTGGTAGCCACCATAATTTGCTTTTGGTTGTTGGTCCATTGTAACAATCGATCTTGTTTTTCCTTATTCGTAATACCACCATGGTAGAACGTTGAGGAAAACCCTTTTGCTTCGAGAAAATTGTGAATTTCTGTTGTTGCTCTCCTATTTCTCACATAAATGATGGACGAGCCTTCATAAGTTTTTAAAAGGTGTTCTAATTGAAATAATTTGTCATCTGAATGAATGACACTATACGCTATACTTGGTCGGACGAAGGAGGCTTTAAAAATATTTGGATTTACAAAATCAAGATTTTTTATGATATCGTCAATAACATTATGTTTGGCAGTAGCGGTTAAAGCAATGCAATTAACATGAGGGTGTATTTGCCTCAAGGTAGTGATATTGCTGTAGGCGGGTCTAAAATCATTTCCCCATTGACTAATACAATGAGCCTCGTCTACAGCGATTAAATTGACTTGCATTTGTTGCAAACGTTCTTGTACTAAAGGTTGCTGAAGGCGCTCTGGTGAGAGGTATAAGAATTTGTAATTGCCATAAATACAATTGTCTAGTTGAATATCTAAATCACTAAAAGACATACCAGAAGTTAAGGCTATGGCTTTAATACCTTTGGCTTTTAAGGTGTTTACTTGATCTTTCATCAAAGCAATTAGGGGAGATACAACGATGCAAATACCGTCTTGAATTAATGCGGGAATTTGAAAACAAACCGATTTACCCCCTCCAGTTGGCAACAAGGCGAAGGTATCGTCGTGATTTAAAACTGACGCGATAATTTCTTCTTGAAGCGGTCTAAAGGTGGTGTGATGCCAATACCGTTCTAAAACTTCTATAGGATGCATTAGTGCAAATTTAAGGAGTCTAAAATAAAATTACCTCTACTTTTAACACTTCCAAACGGAACATCTATTAATTGATAGCCAAAACGGTCGTAAGTTTTTAATAAATGATGATGTATTTTTATCGCGTCTTCAAAACTTTCATAGCGCTCACTATCACTTGTAAAGATATTCTGCCACGGCGCCAAAACAAAAACAAAGTTATACCTGTGCTTATGGCAGGCTTCTATAAAATGTTTGGGGTAGTTGTCACCTTTATAATCTAAATATGCCAAAATATCAGGTAATCCACGGTCTAAAAAAATAAGATCTTCATCAGATTGTGTAGCGTCTAAAAATTGCTGTTTACGGCCGTCCAAAAGTTTTTGGCTAAACAAAAGCGGCTCTGTTAAAAATAACTGTTCTACACCATTTTTTCTAGCCTGTAGCGTTACGTCCCTTGAAATCTCATCATAACACATAAAACGCTGCGCCTTTAAATGAGTAATGATTGCTGTTTTTCCGGTTCCGGGTCCGCCGGTAATAACGACTTTTTTCGAATTCAAATTGGCAGTATTTTTGCAATTAATTGAGTGCTTTGGAATTTAAGAAAAAGAATATAAAGTTAAACGTATCTTTGCAACTGAAAAAATTTACCATGGATAGTTCTAAGAAAACAGACGAGTTTTACGAGAAATTAAAATCACAACTTTACGATACGTCGCTTTGGCCAACAGAGTATTTATACAAATTTATTGTGAAGTCTGAGGGAACGGGTGTTAAAGGAATTGAAGGGCTTTTTGATAATATGGGCGCCGTCATAAATACTAACACATCTCGAAATGGAAAGTACACAAGCGTTTCTATACACGTAAGAATGAAAAGTCCTGAAGCTGTTATCGCTATTTATAAGGAGGTGGCTGAAAAGATAGAAGGAGTAATTTCTCTTTAGCTTCATATTTTTTTGTACTTTGCAACACGACCTAGAAACTACAGGTTAAAAATTAATTTACTACACATTTTACAATTTTGATTGACGATTTAGAATACAACACAGAGCGCGAGCATTTAATTATTCCCGAATACGGACGTCATCTGCAAAAGATGATAAATTACGCTAAGACTCGCGAAACCAAAGAAGAACGAAACAAAGTAGCCAAATCTATTATTGCGGTCATGGGAAATTTACAGCCGCATTTGCGCGATGTACCAGATTTTCAGCATAAGTTATGGGATCAGTTATTTATAATGGCTGATTTTGATATTGATGTAGATGCACCTTACGGCCAGCCTTCAAAAGAAGAGATTCAGGCAAGACCAGAGCCTT
>CAYMDB010000287.1:0-4437 GCA_964388865.1 uncultured Flavobacteriaceae bacterium | reverse complement strand
TAAGAAGTACTATCTTTTAATTTTGTAATTTTAGCGGACAACAATGATTAAAAATGTTAAATCAAATGATATGAAAATTAAGGACTTTTTTATGACCAGTTTACTTTTAGTTTCAATTCAATTATTTTCTCAAACTGATGATTCAATTTCTAATAAAAAAATAGAAATTGGCACTGAACTTCAGCTATATCCCGTCGGTTATATGACAATGTTAACATCTAATATTTTTTTAAATGACAAATGGGCAATCCGTTTAAGATTGGGAGGTAATTTTGCTGACAGACAAGATTTTAGTGACTATAACGACGATGAAAAAGCAGAAGGTTTTGGTGCCACAGCAGGTTTTGTACGTTATTTTCCTTATAAGAATGGGCATTTTATTGCAGGTGCATATTTTGATACTTGGAACATGTGGACCCGCTGGAAAGATGGTATAAAGACAGATACTCCAACTTCGGGACAAACCTATAATCTCGTCATTCAACCTTGGATTAACGGCGGTTATATTTACAATTTGTCTGATAAACTTAACATTGGTGCTTCCATTGGACTTGGACGAGAAATAAATGCCATCACAAGAGGAGAAAAGGTCGGCGAGGGCTGGATGGGAATCGCTACTGTTTTTCTCAATTACAACTTAAAATAATACAATCTAAACGTTTTTAATAGGCAAACGAAACAGGTGCTATAAGGTTTATAAAGACTCTAAAAATTAAAATCCATTATTCTCTGATATCTTGGCACAACTCAATGAGAACACCGTTGGTGCCTTTGGGGTGCAAAAAGGCAATGCGTTTGTTATCGGCTCCTTTTTTAGGGGTTTTATGAATCATTTCAAACCCCTCTTTGGTGAGTCGGCTAATTTCGCTTTCAATGTCATCAACCGCAAAAGCAATATGATGAATGCCCTCTCCTTTCTTTTCTATAAACTTGGCTATCGGACTATTTTCTGAAGTGGCCTGAAGCAATTCAATTTTATTAGGGCCACACTGAAAAAATGCCGTTTTTACTCCTTCGCTTTCTACATCTTCAATCTTATAATGTGCTTCTCCAAATAACAATTCAAAAAGTTGATTAGATTGCTTAATATCCTTTACAGCAATGCCTATATGTTCAATTTTATTCATAATAATGCCCCAGAACGTAGCGATTTAAGTGTTGATATGTTCAAAGTTACAAAATCATTTTATGGCTTAAATACATTTTATTCCTTAAATATCCTCTACTTTTGCAGTATGGAAAGCAATAGACAGAAAAAAATAGCAGGAATTCTCCAACAAGATTTAGCAGAAGTATTGCAACAAGCAGCTTCTAGGGGTGGACTTAAAGGTGTTATTATTTCGGTATCTAAAGTTAATGTTACTGCAGACCTTTCTATGGCCAAAGTGTACTTGAGTATTTTTCCTAATAAAGAAGCGAAAACTTTAATAGAAGGCATCAAATCTAATAAACCTTTGATTAGACACGAATTGGCACAACGCACACGCCACCAATTGAGACGTATGCCGCAACTTGAATTTTTTATAGATGATTCCCTTGAGTATATCGATGGTATTGAGCGTTCGCTTAAAGGTGAAGACAACCCTCTTGAAAATCCAGATTTACTAGGTAAGCGAAAAAAATCTTAAGTGAATTTCCCCCTATATATAGCAAAACGTTACCTGTTTTCTAAAAGCAGTAATAATGCTATAAATATTATGACTTTAATTGCTTCGGGCGGCGTTATTATTGCCTCCGCAGCATTATTTATTGTGCTTTCTGTTTTTGCTGGTTTAAAAGATTTTAGTCTTCAATTTTCATCTTTTGTAGATCCCGATTTAAAATTAATGCCTACCGAAGGGAAATCGTTTATGTTTTCTGAAGAAGATCTCTCTCAATTGAATGCGCTTGAAGGAATTGCTTCCTATTCAAAAATAATCGAAGAACGCATTATCATTAAATCCGAAAACAAGAATCTTCTCGCTACTTTAAAAGGCGTGGATACCAATTATCTTAAGGTAACAAATGTCGATTCTATGGTGAGCCAAGGTAATTGGATCAGTCCTGAAAGCAACGATGTGGTTTCGGGTTGGGGCATTTCTAACAACTTGTCCTTTGGAATTTTTAATTATCTAAAACCCTTATCACTTTACGTTCCAAAACCTGGAAAAGGACAAATTAGTTCCTTAAAAGGAGCTTATAATTCGGCTTATGTGACTAACGTCGGACTCTTCAACATTAATGAAGAACTAAATAACGAATACATTTTTTCAGACATTAGTCTTGCTAGATCCTTGTTGAATTACGGCGACGATCAAGTCAGTGCTTTAGAACTGAAACTTCATCCGGATGCCGATGAATCTGATTTAAGAGCTGCCATTGAAACAGTCTTCCCAAACCGTTTTCAAATTAAAAACAGAGAACAGCTCAACGATGCCCTTTTTAAGATGTTGAATACCGAAAACCTCGCCATCTACCTCATCTTTACCCTGGTTATTATCATCGCCTTATTCAATGTTATTGGCGCTATGATTATGATGATTTTAGACAAGAAAAAATCCCTTAACACCCTCTATAATCTCGGGACAGAAACCAAAGCCATAAAAGCTATTTTCTTTTTGCAAGGCAGTTTAATGACGGTTGTCAGTGGAATTATTGGAGTTAGTATTGGGCTCATTGTTGTATTTCTTCAACAAACCTTCGACCTTGTTATGTTAACACCAGAATTGCCTTATCCTTTACGATTGTACTTTGTAAATGTTCTGATTGTCTTAGCAACCATTTTCGCATTAGGAATAATTGCTTCGCGAATAGCCTCACAAAGGATTACACCAAATTTGATTAAAAACTAATTCGAGGTTTTTATCCTGAACTTTGCAACTTATAGACTTGAGAACTTTGCGTCTTGGCGACCCTGCCTGCCGACTAGTTTACTTGAAGCTATTTAGCAAATGGAATATAGGCAGGTTTGCGCCTTCACGTGCTAAACAAATGTTAATTCAAATTTTTTTCACTTAACCTTTGCGGCTCTGCGACTTTGCGATTATTTCTTCAGTTTCTTGATTTGTTTATCAAAGTCAGAAACAATTTTTTGGGTCCTATTAAAATAGTCATACTCTTTTCCTGCTTTGGAAATAGCTTGCTGATGCGACTTTGTTCTTTTTCCATCTAAAATTTTGAATTCATTAAAATTCAGAAACTTATCTACACTGTTTGCCAAACTTTCCATTGTAAAGGTATTTTCACGCTCAATCAGATTTTCGATATAATCAAAGTAGCCTGTTAATGTACGTTCCAATTGTTTTATTTCTTTTTCTTGCATTGGCACTTTTAAAAATTATTTCGGCAGCCGTTTGTCCTGAAATAGCAAAATGAAACTTGTTTTGCACCATTGCATAAAAATTCTTAGTTATATCAGCTTTTGGGTCATAATCAATACTGCATTCTGCAAAAATGTCGGTGATTTGCTGGTAAATTCTGCGTTCACTGGCTCTGATGGAACGAACACGCTCCAATAACTCTATAAAATAGTCTTTGCCAAAAGCTGTTTCTCCTTGCTTCAATCGGTTGTCATCCAACACAAAACCTTTGATTATATATTCTTTTAGGGTTTTAGTAGCCCAAATTCTAAATTGCGTGGCTTTAGATGAATTAACCCGATAACCAACCGAAATGATTATATCAAGGTTGTATATTTTCTATTTTCTAGAAACCTCTCTACCACCTTCAATTTGAACTTGTAAATATTCCTTACAAGTTGCCTCTGCGTTTAATTCCCCACTTTCAAAAATATTTTTCAGGTGAATGGTGATATTCTGTGGTGTTTTATCAAAAAGAATCCCCATTGCCTTTTGAGTTAACCAAATGGTTTCGTCTTTCAATAAAACGGTCAATTTTACGGCACCTTCTGGGGTGGTATAGAGAATAAAACTGTTTTCTTTTGGCGTTAATTCACTCATAATATTTTATCTTTTTTACCGTAGAAGCAGAAAACGGAGAGTTTCTTTGCGAACTTTTGGCTTCGCGAGCCAATTAAGAAAACTGATATTCCGGAAAAGCCTCCATTACGGCATCAAAAGCAGCAAATACATCTTTTGAATCATCGCTAGTCACCATTTTCATGCGGTATTCCTTGAAGTTCGGAATCCCTTTAAAGTAGTTGGTATAATGCCTCCGCGTTTCAAAGACACCGAGTGTTTCTCCTTTCCAATCGATAGCCATTTGCAAATGCCGTCTCGCCGCATCCACACGTTCGGCTAAAGAAATGGCTTCTAAATGTTCGCCAGTTTCAAAAAAGTGCTTCACTTGCCTAAAAAACCAAGGGTTTCCTATGGAAGCTCTTCCAATCATAGCACCATCTAAACCATAAGAATCACGCATTTCCATGGCTTTTTCCGGACTATCAACATCCCCATTCCCAAATACACGAAAGTGCATTCTTGGGTTGTTTTTTACCTC
>CAYMDB010000286.1:0-4445 GCA_964388865.1 uncultured Flavobacteriaceae bacterium | reverse complement strand
TTCCTACGCATTGAAGGAAGAGGGCTACGAAAGCATCATGATTAACTGTAACCCAGAAACCGTTTCAACCGACTTTGACATTGCAGACAAATTGTATTTTGAACCTGTATTTTGGGAACATATCTACGATATTATTCAGCATGAAAAACCGGAAGGAGTCATTGTGCAGTTAGGTGGACAAACGGCATTAAAGCTTGCCGAAAAACTTGATCGCTACGGAATAAAGATTATGGGCACCAGTTTCAAATCTTTAGATTTAGCAGAAGATAGAGGGAGTTTTTCGAACATACTAAAAGAAATTAATATTCCATATCCAGAATTTGATGTAGCAGAAACCGCTGATGAAGCGCTCGCCATAGCCGATGTTTTAGATTTTCCGATATTAGTGAGACCTTCTTATGTTCTAGGTGGACAAGGGATGAAAATTGTTATCAATAAAAAGGAATTAGAAGAGCATGTTATCGATTTGCTAAAATCAATACCTGGCAACAAATTACTTCTAGATCACTATTTAGATGGTGCCATTGAAGCCGAAGCAGATGCGATTTGCGATGGTGAAAATGTATATATCATCGGAATTATGGAGCATATTGAACCCTGTGGTATTCACTCTGGTGATAGTAACGCAACATTACCTCCTTTTAATTTAGGTGAATTTGTAATGCAACAGATAAAAGATCACACCAAAAACATTGCTTTAGCTTTAAATACCGTAGGCTTAATTAATGTGCAGTTTGCTATAAAAGATGATATTGTTTATATCATTGAAGCCAACCCACGAGCATCTCGTACCGTTCCGTTTATAGCGAAAGCTTACAAAGAACCTTATGTAAATTATGCCACTAAAGTGATGTTAGGTAAGAAAAAAGTCACAGATTTTAATTTTAATCCACAATTAGAAGGCTATGCAATAAAACAACCGGTATTTTCATTTAATAAATTCCCTAATGTCAATAAAAAACTTGGACCAGAAATGAAAAGTACAGGCGAAAGTATATTATTTATTGAAAGTTTAAAAGATGATGAGTTCTATAACTTATACGCCAGAAGAAAAATGTATTTGAGTAAATAACGGTATAGTTTTCGATATAATACAAAGTAGATTCGCAAAAATTCTTAGTTTAGCATATTAATACCTACTTATATGAAACTAAAATTACTTTTTTTATTCATTTTTATCTCTTCGGTCTCTTTTGGTCAGGTGCTTTCGGAGGCTAAGGATGAATTTGCTATTTCACCGAATCCTGCAAATCGTGAGCTTCATGTCACTTTATCTAAAGAATCAAATAAAGACGTAATCATTGAAGTCTATGATGTTTTAGGAAAGCGTGTTTACAAAGGTCTAATCACCAAATTAGAATACACTGTAAACGTCTCTGATTGGAAAAGTGGTGTTTATTTGGTTAGAATCACTGATGAAAAATCAACACAAACCAAGCGCTTCATTAAGCAATAATAAGGTTTAACTAAAAAATAAATAAAAAAAGTCATTTCTTCGAAGTGGCTTTTTTATTTGATTTCAACCTTTACTTTAAAGTCTTCTAGTAGCTCTAAATAGTCATCTACATTTTTATAAATCTCATTTAGATATTTCAACTTATTTTCGTCATCTTCTCGACTTTTTACAGCTCTAATAAAACGTTTAGCCTCTATTTTAGAAGTTATGATTAAGCCAGGAACGGGCACTGTTTTACCTTCTTGAGTTACGGCAACCATTGTAAAATAAGAGGAATTACAATGTTTGGTTTCACCCGTTCTAATATTTTCAGATTCAACTCTAATGCCAACTACCATTGAGGATCTTCCGACATAATTAATAGAGGCCTTCATGGTCACTAACTCGCCCACTTCAATAGGTTTTAAAAAGTTCACCTGATCTACAGAAGCTGTTACGCAGTAACTTCTAGAATGTTTAGATGCACAGGCAAACGCAATTTCGTCCATTAAACCCAAAATATATCCACCGTGAATTTTGCCACCAAAATTGGTGTTTGAAGGTAGCATTAATTGAGACATCTGTATTTTGGAATCATTTGTAGTTTTAAACATAAGTTGCAAGATTTAAGTAAATGAGGCTAGTCGTAATGGCAATGCCAAAACTAATGAGTGTGCCAATTAAAATGTACTCGGTAAGTTTTCGTTCTTTTGAAGCTGTTAAATCGCCAAACCGAAAGACAGATTTGGCCGTAATTAAAAAACCTACAGCTTCCCAATGGCCGACAACTATAAAAATAAAAACAAGAAGACGTTCTAGAATACCAATATATTTGCCAGCGTCTTGAAGCGATTCGTTGTCTTTAGTGAGCTTGGCAATATTCCATTTAGAAAATATGATTTTCATTATTATAGATGTTGGCGCTGTTAAAAATGCAACACTGGTAAGAAGGAGAAGTAGTCGCGGGTTTGAGGCTGAAGTAATATCAAAGTCATATTTAGAAAATAATGAAGCCAAAACAACTATGCTGAGCAAATGAAGTACTTGATCTATCAAAAACAAAAGGCGTTTATTCTTTTTGCGTTGCAAAATCAATTTTAGAGCATCAATTACGAGGTGTGAAACACCAATACATAATATCATTATCGTATAAGATAGATCCCAAATAATAATAAACATTAATGCAATGTGTATGGCTACATGAACATAGAGCCAAACCGATTTAAGCTGATTTTTTTCTTTGTCCTTAACCCATTGCTGAGGTTGTAAAAAGAAATCGCCAATGAGATGGGCCAAAATAAGTTTTAGAAGTAATACCATCATAGTTGTGCCATTTTATGTCTGTATAAACTATCTAATTCTAGGATTTCATCTAAATAGGCGCGCTTTTGACGCTTGCTCACTGCATCTTGACTAATACCAATGAGCTTTGCTAATTCTGTTTGAATCATATCTGGATGTTCTAAACTGAGTTTTACGATTTCAGCACTATTCACCGTCCAGTTATCCATCGCTATTAAAGCCAATTTAAAGTATAGATTGAGTTCCTTATTGAGGTTTTTATCTCTTGTTTCAAGTTTTAAATTGATCTTTTCTTTTTTCAAAGTTTCAATGGTTTCTCCTGAAAACACAAAAGCTTCTCCGTTAGATTCACTAACTGTTTTTCCTTGGTAGCTTTTATCACCAATGCCAATAGCCAGCCTCACATCTAGACCTTTTATAGTTTTAATGCATGCTTTAATATAGACGGCATACTCAAAACTACTTGGAATGTCTTCGCACTCAATTTGAAAACTATCACCTCTGTAAACTTCGTAGTTTGAAGCATCTTTAGACAATTTACCTAGTGCGGACTTTAGTGATTTGAGCCAAACACTCTGATTTTTGACGTCTCGCGATTTTACAATATCACCAGTAATTACACTTGTCATTTATTCTGAATTTATTCTCAAATATATGCCGTTTTTATGGAATAATTATAATTATGCCTTTCAAATGGAATACTTAAACCATCACTAAAAATTACTCAAATCATTGTCGTCATTAGCGCGTTTCACAATACTTTCTGGGAGTGCTTTATTGGCCTTGGCTCCTAATTTTTTAATTTTTTCAACACGTGAAATTAAATTGCCCTTACCATCAACTAATTTATTCATTGCAGCAGAGTAGTCACTTTTGGCGGCGTCAATTTTTCTGCCAACACCAGTTAAATCCGAAACTAAACCTTCAAACTTATCGTACAAGGCACCAGCTTGTTTGGCAATTTCAATGGCATTTTGCTGTTGCTTTTCGTTATTCCACATCGAATCTATGGTTCTTAAGGTCGCCAAAAGGGTAGATGGAGTAACAATCACAATATTCTGTTCAAAAGCCTTATTGTATAAACCGTTATCCTCATTAATGGCCACAGCAAAAGCAGGTTCAATAGGAATAAACATTAAAACGAAGTCGGGCGATTCAATATCATACAAATCCTGATAATTTTTAGCCGACAACTGATCTACATGCCTTTTAATAGAGTTAACATGCGCTTTTAAAAAGA
The DNA here is from genome assembly GCA_964388865.1 of uncultured Flavobacteriaceae bacterium. Classification (GTDB taxonomy): domain Bacteria; phylum Bacteroidota; class Bacteroidia; order Flavobacteriales; family Flavobacteriaceae; genus Winogradskyella. The sequence goes on along the minus strand of CAYMDB010000286.1, from coordinate 468 downwards.
AGGCGCGCTCTTCATCTTCAGCATTAACCAAACGCTCATAATCGGTTAAGGACACTTTTGAATCGATAATCATTTTTTTCCCATCGGGCAAGTGCAACACCACATCAGGCATAACGCGTGTACCATCTTCGCGCTGAAAGTTTTGCTGAACAAAATATTCTCTATCTTTTTCTAATCCCGATTTTTCCAAGACCCGTTCCAAGACCAATTCGCCCCAATTACCTTGTGTTTTGCTATCACCTTTTAGGGCTTTGGTGAGGTTTGTGGCCTCTTTTGCCATTTGTTGATTCAAATCTTTTAGGCCCAGTAACTGCTCCTTTAAAGCTGAATGCATGCTAATACTTTCCTTCTGTGAATCTTCGACCTTTTTCTCGAAGGTTTTTATTTTTTCTTCAAGCGGATTTAAAATATTTTTAATGTTTTCTTTATTCTGAAGGGTGAATTTTTCTGATTTTTCATCTAAAATTT
>CAYMDB010000285.1:0-4452 GCA_964388865.1 uncultured Flavobacteriaceae bacterium | reverse complement strand
GACCTATCCCCTTCCTTTTATTTCAAATATTTTGATGTTTTAAGAGGCACGAAAAATTATAAAGCTGCAGATGACCTATCAACACGCTATTTAAAGGATTCTATTAATACCGAAGCCTTCAGACTTAAACTTAAACAAGTTGCGCCCTACAAATACCAATGGCAAAACATCACAACAGCTATTGGTGGCTCTAATTTTGGAGTAGGTTTTTACGGTGAAAAAATTGTGTTTTCATCAACCCAGAATCCGGATAATCCAGAGTATAAATGGAACCAAAAGCCATACTTAGATCTTTATGAAGCACAAGTTTCTAAGAAAGATACAAGTAATGTTTCTTTAGACAGCATAAAACCTTTTCACGCAGCTATCAACACTAAAAAGCAACACGAAAGCAGTGCTGTATTTACCAAAGACGGTAAAACCATGTACTTTTCCAGAAATTTAAAGAAGCGTATTGATTTAGATTCAACAAAAATTGCTGTGGTAAGTATTTTTAAAGCGGAATTGGTAGATGACGAATGGACCAACATAGAGCCCGTTTCCTTTTCAAGTGATTTGTATTCTACCATGCATCCTGCTCTCAATAGAAACGAAACAAAATTGTATTTTTCTAGCGACATGCCGAGTTCCTTAGGTTCTTTCGATATTTTCTATGTCGATATTTTCGATGATCACAGCTTCGGTGCTCCTAAAAATTTAGGCACTTCAGTAAATTCGAGATACAGAGAACAGTTCCCTCATATGGCGAATGATAGTACGCTTTACTTCGCTTCAAATGGCAAACAAGGATTTGGTGGCTTAGATTTATATTCAAGTGTTGTTAAGGATAGTACCTATTTAGAAGCCCTTAACTTAGGTGAATCCATCAATAGTGAAAAAGATGATTTTGCTTTTGTGGTTATCGACTCCTTAGATACAGGATATTTTTCTTCAAATAGGGATGGCATTGACAATATTTATGCCTTTAAACGTGAAGAAAATATTAGAGACTATTTTATTGAAGGTATCGTTACTGACAAAGTCACAGGGGAATTATTACCAAATACCACAGTAACTCTTTTTAATGAGGATGGCACAGCAATAGGCGAAACAACTGTTGGAGAAGATGGGCGGTATAAATTAAAAACACAACCTAATAAAAGTTACTCCATTGAGGGGTTTCAACCCAAATACATTCCTGAACTCAAGTTTTTTGATACCAACGACAGTGGAAATATAGAATTTAACATCGAGCTAGAAATAGAATCTTATGACGACGCAGAAGAAATTGTTACGGATGATGGTGAAGGCAATACTTATATTGAATTAGAAAATATATATTTCGATTTTGCAAAATGGGATATTAAGGAACAAGCGGCTAGAACACTTGATGTACTCGTTGCCTTACTTTATAAATATCCTCGAATGGAAATTCAGCTTGGAGCACATACTGACTCTAGAGCAGGTTATGACTTTAATATGGACTTATCCATAAAGAGAGCACGAGCTACACTTGAGTATCTTGTCGAAAACGGTATCTCAAGATCGCGACTAACCTACAAAGGCTACGGAGAGACGAAACCACTTGTACCTTGTGGTGATAATTGTACCGAAACTGAATATTCAATAAATAGACGCTGCGAATTTCTTATCTTGAAATAAAAATAGCCGCAACAATCTTTCTTTATGGAGCTTACAAATGACATAGTATTAAGACCTCGATTTAAAATTGAGGTAAATACTAATCATCAAATTGTGTTGCAAGCCTTTGAAAACTTAAAGAAGAATAGCCCTCAGTTTATTATTACTAGGGTTGATGATCATGTGTTTCTGAAATTCCCAAAACAACAGCAGCATTTTTGGTCACCACAGTTGCATTTAGAGATTAATGAGAAAGATGAAACTTCTTCAACTGTTTGTGGCCTATTTGGTCCTAATCCGACCGTTTGGACCCTTTTTATGTTTTTACATTTTGTAGTGGCAGGACTTTTTTTTGGCTTTGGGGTTTGGGCTTATACCAATGCTACCTTAGGGAATGATTATGCCATGCAGCTATTCCTCACATTGATGATGGTCGTTTTTTGGTTTGTTTTATATGCCGCAGGACGAATGGGTCGTGCTAAAGGAAAGCCCGAAATGCACAAATTAAATGACTTTATGCAAAACACCTTGAAAGCTTATCGTTGATTGTACCCGAAGCGCTTCAACTGATTCTGATTGCTTCGCCAGTTTTTATTGACTTTTACATACAATTCTAAATGCACTTGTTTTCCGAAAAATTTTTCTAAATCCTTTCGCGCCTCAACTCCAACGCGTTTTAAGGCAGAACCTTTGTGACCGATTAAAATTCCTTTTTGAGTTTCGCGCTCAACCATGATAACAGAACGCATTCTGATGATGTTTTCTTCCTCAAAAAACTCTTCAGTATCAACTTCAACAGCGTATGGAATTTCCTTTTTGTAATGCATTAAGATTTTTTCTCTGATAGCTTCGTTAACAAAAAAACGTTCAGGTTTATCTGTTAATTGGTCTTTCGGATAAAAGGCTGGCGATTCTGGTAACAGTTCTATGATTCTATTAAATACATTTTGAACATTAAATCCTTGCAGCGCAGAAATAGGAAAAAACTCAGCGTTTGGCACTTTTTGCTGCCATAATTCGGCTTGTTCCTCTAATTGCTCTTGGTTAGAGTTATCAATCTTATTCAATAGCAATAAGACAGGAATTTTTGAATTGGTAATCCTGTTAAAGAAGGCTTCGTCTTTTAATTCCTTCTCACCGATTTCAACCATATAAATCAAAATATCAGCATCATCAAAGGCAGATTTCACAAAATCCATCATGGATTCCTGCAACTGATATGCTGGTTTTATAATACCTGGCGTATCACTTAAAATAACTTGAAAATCTTCACCATTAACAATGCCTAAAATACGATGCCGCGTGGTTTGAGCCTTAGATGTTATTATAGAAAGTTTTTCACCTATAAAAGCATTCATCAATGTAGACTTACCCACATTTGGATTCCCAATAATATTTACAAAACCTGCTTTGTGCATCATTTTTATTTTTTACAAAGTTATGCTTTTATTTGGCTCTAATTAGTTCTTTAAACCTGATAAAAGTCAGGCTTAAACTTTTACATTTCACTTACTTTTAAACAACCTTTAAGAAGACGTGTAATGACAGATATTCAGATTGCGAAACAAATACAACTTAAACACATCACCGAGATTTCTGCTCGTTTAGGGATAGATGAAAATGATCTTGAAATGTACGGGAAATACAAGGCAAAGCTACCCTTATCTTATATCAACAGAACTCAAGCCGAAAAAAGTAATCTTGTTTTAGTTTCAGCGATTTCACCGACACCAGCCGGTGAAGGCAAAACAACCATTTCCATTGGACTTTCTGAAGCATTAAACCAACTTAAAAAAAAGACAACCGTTGTATTAAGAGAACCCTCCTTAGGTCCGGTTTTTGGAATTAAAGGTGGCGCAACTGGTGGAGGTTATGCACAAGTTTTACCTTTAGAGGATATTAATTTACATTTTACAGGAGACTTTTCGGCTATAGAAAAAGCGCATAATTTACTGGCTGCAGTCATTGATAATAACATTCAAAGCAAAACCAACACTGTAGGTTTAGACCCTAGAACTATTACCTGGAAACGTGTAATGGATATGAACGACAGAGCACTACGTCATATCATCGTTGGTCTAGGTGGCACAAATTCTGGTATACCTAGAGAAACCGGTTTTGATATTACCGCAGCATCAGAAATCATGGCCATACTTTGTTTAGCTGAGGATTTGGCCGATTTAAAACAACGACTAGGAAAAATTTTTATAGGCTACACATTTCAGAAAGAACCTATTTTTGCCAAAGATCTCAAAGTTTCAGGTGCCATGGCTACATTGCTAAAGGACGCAATAAAACCTAATTTAGTTCAAACTATAGAAGGTAATCCCGCCATTATTCACGGTGGGCCTTTTGCGAATATTGCACAAGGCACCAACTCGGTCATTGCCACTTTAATGGGTATGAGTTTATCTGAATACACCGTAACCGAAGCCGGATTTGGTTTTGATTTAGGTGCCGAAAAGTTTTTTGACATTAAATGTCAGAGCGCTAAAATATCACCTAAAACCGTAGTGCTGACCACAACGATTAGAGCTTTAAAATATCATGGCGGCTCATTGCTGAAAGACCTACAAGAATCTAATTTAGAAACCTTAATACAAGGTTTACCCAATTTAGAAAAGCATTTAGAAAATATCAAACAGTTTGGTTTAGTACCCATAATAGCACTCAATAAATTTAAAACCGACAGCCAAGCTGAAATCGACTTATTAACGGATTTTGCAAAAACTAAAAACATTCGTTTTGCGGTTGCAGATGTTTGGGCACAAGGCGGCAAGGGTGCGATTGAACTCGCCCAACATGTTATTGAAGTCGCAGAACAATGCCAAA
>CAYMDB010000284.1:0-4486 GCA_964388865.1 uncultured Flavobacteriaceae bacterium | reverse complement strand
TGGGCTTAAGAAGTACTATCTTTTAATTTTGTACTTTTAGCGGACAACAATGAAATAAAATATTAAAATTTACGATTTGATAGTTTTGGGATTGAAATACAAGCTTAAAACTATCATATATGATATAAATTCCACTATTTTGTATCATTATATAATCATTAAACGTATTTATGTTTTCTGTATGAAACTTTAAATACATATTTGCATCATAATTAATAACAAAATTAAAAATTATGTGCGGAATAGTATGTGCGTTCGATATAAAACAAAAATCTGAAGACTTAAGAGCTCAGGTTTTAGAAATGGCAAAAACCGTCCGTCATCGCGGACCAGACTGGAGTGGTATCTATAGTGATGATAAAGTTATAATGGCTCATGAACGTCTGGCCATTGTTGATCCTGCCTCAGGAAAACAACCTTTATTTAGTGCGGATAAAAAATTGATTCTTGCGGCAAATGGAGAAATTTACAACCATAAAGCATTGCGCAAGACGCTAGAAGGTCAATACGATTTTCAAACCCAAAGTGACTGTGAGGTTATTTTAGCTCTATATAAAGAAAAAGGGACCGATTTTATAGACGATATGAATGGCATCTTTGGTTTTGCCTTATATGATGTGGATAAAGATGCGTATTTTATTGCGAGAGATCATATGGGTATTATTCCGTTATATATGGGCTGGGATAAAAACGGAACTTTTTTTGTCGCATCAGAATTAAAAGCCTTAGAAGGGGTTTGCACAAAAATTGAATTATTTCCTCCAGGGCATTATATGAGTAGTTCAGACGGAAAATTGGTGCGCTGGTATCAGCGCGATTGGGAAGATTATGATGCTGTAAAAGACAATAAAACTAGCATTGCCCAAATAAAACAAGCCCTTGAAGATGCGGTGCACCGACAATTAATGAGTGATGTGCCTTATGGTGTTTTATTATCTGGTGGTTTAGATTCTTCAGTGACCTCTGCCATTGCTAAGAAGTATTCAGAACGACGCATTGAAGCCGATGACAAAGAAAAGGCTTGGTGGCCGCAGTTGCATTCTTTTTCCGTAGGTTTAGAGGGGTCTCCAGATTTGGCGGCTGCAAAAAAGGTAGCGGATCATATTGGTACAGTTCATCACGAAATCAAATTCACCATTCAAGAGGGTTTAGATGCTATAAAAGACGTTATCTATCAATTAGAAACTTATGATATTACTACGATTAGAGCCAGTACGCCTATGTATTTAATGGCAAGAGTGATAAAGTCTATGGGAATTAAAATGGTGTTATCTGGTGAAGGGGCAGACGAATTATTCGGGGGGTATTTATACTTTCATAAAGCACCAAATGCTAAAGAATTTCATGAAGAAACCGTCAGGAAACTGAGCAAATTGCATATGTACGATTGTCTTCGTGCCAACAAAAGTCTGGCTGCTTGGGGAATTGAAGGTCGTGTGCCCTTTTTAGATAAAGAATTTATGGATGTCGCTATGCGTATCGACCCACAAGATAAAATGATCAATGTAGAGCGCATGGAGAAATGGGTGGTGCGCAAAGCTTTTGAAGAAATGATACCAGAAAGTGTAGCCTGGAGACAAAAGGAGCAATTTAGTGATGGCGTAGGTTACAGCTGGATTGATACCTTAAAAGAAATGGTAGCCAAAGAGGTAAGCGATGAGCAATTGGCTAATGCGCGTTTCCGTTTCCCAATTCAAACACCGCAAAACAAAGAGGAATACCATTACAGAACTATTTTTGAAAGTCATTTTCCCAGCGACGCAGCAGCCTTAAGTGTTCCACAAGAGCCAAGTGTAGCGTGTAGCACAAAAATTGCTTTAGAATGGGACGAAGCCTTTAAAAACATGAATGATCCTAGTGGTCGTGCGGTTACAAAAGTGCATACGGATGCGTATTAGGTGAAATTCTGTTTCAATATTTAAAAAGCTGTAAAATCAGATATCGCTGTCACATTGAGCACAGTCGAAATGCTATGTTTTCTTAGGTCTTAAACTTTTCGACTTCGCTCTATTTGACAGAACCATAAAAATTGGATTTTAAGCGGTTCTACTGTTTCCCAAGGTATCTGTATAAATCAATAGTATCCTATCACATTGCAACTAATGCTTAATATAACAACTTGTATTAAAATTTGACTTTTCAGGTGCCCTCTTTTTATCCTTCTTCAGATGTAGTTACCACGCTAAATTAAGTCGTTAAAATCACTTTTCTGAACTTTCAAAAACACAAAATAAAGCGCTTAAAAGCCTTTTGTGTTTTTCTCGATGCGAACAGGGTAAAAATTAAAGTCAAATCCAATCTAAGACCATTTATAAGCATTTTAAGACACTTTCTAGTAATTAACAAATGTTGATAATTATCGACTTCAATCGATGAAATGCTTTTTAAAAGCAGTAATAAATCGTATATTTGTTAGTATTAAAAATGATACACGAGTGTCATTTTTTTTGTGTCAAAAAAGGGCTTGATTTTCAAATACAATTAAAGAAAATTGAAAATATGAAAATTTTCCCGTTGAAGAACAGATCCTTTTATAAAAACTAAGAACTGAACTAAATTTATTCAACATATAATGAGCGAAAAAAGAGAAGAATTCAACAAAGACAACTATTCGGCAGATAGTATTCAGGCCCTTGAGGGCATGGAGCACGTGCGTATGCGCCCGTCTATGTACATTGGTGATGTAGGCACACGCGGATTGCATCATTTGGTGTATGAGGTCGTCGATAATTCTATTGATGAAGCCTTAGCTGGTCATTGTGATAACATTACTGTAACGATTAACGAAGATAATTCTGTTACCACAGAAGATGATGGTCGCGGTATCCCTGTAGATTTGCACAAAAAAGAAGGAGTTTCTGCCTTAGAGGTAGTAATGACTAAGATTGGCGCTGGAGGTAAATTCGACAAAGATTCTTATAAAGTTTCTGGCGGATTGCACGGTGTTGGTGTCAGTTGTGTTAACGCACTATCTGAGCATCTTAAAGCTACCGTGTACCGAAAAGGTGAAATTTGGGAGCAAGAATACGAAAGAGGTAAAGCCATGTATCCTGTAAAAAAGGTTGGTGAAACCGACAAACGCGGGACGATAATTACCTTTAAACCCGACCCAACCATATTTACCCAAATCCTTGAATATAGCTATGATACTTTAGCGAGTCGTTTGCGTGAGCTGTCTTATTTAAACAAAGGCATTACAATTCATCTTATTGATAGACGTTCAAAAAAAGAAAATGGTGAGTTTGCGGGGGAAACCTTTTTTTCTGAAGAAGGACTTAAAGAATTTATACGATTTTTAGATGGTAACCGCGAGTCTTTAATGAAGGATGTCATTTCTTTTGAAGGAGAAAAAAATGGCGTTCCTGTGGAGGTCGCCATGGTTTACAATACCAGTTATGCTGAAAATTTACATTCATACGTCAACAATATTAATACTCATGAAGGTGGAACACACTTATCTGGTTTTCGTCGCGGATTAACCCATACCTTAAAAAAGTATGCAGACGAATCAGGAATGCTTGATAAATTAAAATTTGATATCGCAGGTGATGATTTTCGTGAAGGTTTAACGGCTATTGTATCCGTAAAGGTACAAGAGCCACAATTTGAAGGACAAACCAAAACCAAATTAGGTAACCGCGAAGTTTCTGCTTCTGTGAGTCAGGCGGTATCTGAAATGTTATCCGATTATTTAGAGGAACATCCAGATGATGCTAAAATCATTGTTCAGAAAGTAATTCTGGCAGCACAAGCACGCCATGCAGCGCAAAAAGCCCGAGAAATGGTGCAACGTAAAACGGTAATGAGTATCGGTGGTTTACCAGGAAAATTATCAGATTGTTCAGAACAAGATCCAGTGCTGTGTGAAGTATTTTTGGTTGAGGGCGATTCTGCAGGTGGAACCGCAAAGCAAGGTCGAGACAGAAAGTTTCAGGCGATTTTGCCATTGAGAGGTAAGATTCTTAATGTTGAAAAAGCGATGACTCACAAAGTTTTTGAAAACGAAGAAATCAAAAATATTTTTACCGCTCTTGGTGTAACTATTGGAACAGATGAAGATAGTAAGGCTTTAAATCTTTCAAAATTAAGATATCATAAAGTGGTCATTATGTGTGATGCCGATATTGATGGTAGTCACATTGCTACACTTATTTTAACGTTCTTTTTTAGATACATGAAAGAACTCGTAGAGAATGGTCATATATATATTGCAACACCACCACTATATTTAATAAAGAAGGGTGCTAAAAAGCAGTATGCTTGGTCAGACAAGGAGCGCGATGTGATTATGAAAGATTTTGGCGAGAATTCTAAAATTCAGCGTTACAAAGGTCTCGGGGAGATGAATGCCGAACAGCTTTGGGATACCACTATGAATCCTGAGTTTAGAACTCTGCGTTTGGTGCAAATAGACAATGGAGTAGAAGCAGATCGTGTATTCTCAATGTTAATGGGAGATGAGGTGCCACCACGTAGAGAGTTTATT
>CAYMDB010000283.1:0-4518 GCA_964388865.1 uncultured Flavobacteriaceae bacterium | reverse complement strand
GAGCTTTGGTCGGTTCCAATTTTCAGTAGAAAAGGCATATAGGGTTAAGTTTTTCACTCCTAATTCTGCACTAGCTTCTACCGTTTCTCTTACGGCTTTGGTTCCATTTTCGTGCCCAATAACGCGCATTAAGCCTTGTTGTTTTGCCCAACGGCCATTGCCATCCATTATAATTGCAATGTGGTGGGGAAGCTTCTCTTTATGTATTTGATCTTTTAAACTCATTTAAAAATTGCAATAGCAAGGTCGTCTACCAAAGGTGTAAGTTAATGTAATTCCTGAAAACACATACCAATCATTGCTGTTTGTATTTCCAAAACTAAATTGTTCTCTAGATTCTGCATCTGGCATACTGCCATCTAACTCATCGGAGAAGGTATAACGTGCACCGAGTTCCGCTGCCAAAACGAGATGGTTAGAGATATTGGTTTTATAACCTAGAACCATAGGGATGCCCATAGCCCAACTATTGGTGTTTTCTGGCGTGTAGACACCCGTTGGCGTAAAATAATAATTGTCGTGATTCGCCAAAGTAATACCAGAATACAGATAAGGTGTACCTTTCATGCCGGGTTGATGGAGGTCAAAGTCTAAAAATGTAAATTCCATTCCAACGGAGAGTTCCATAATGCTTGTGTTAAATCTATAATCGCGTTTTATTCGTCTTGGATCGTCTGATTTTGCGTCAATACCTTCTAAATCACTAAAAATAAGGCTCGCCCTAAAAGCGTGTCTCGCACTTCTATTCCATTTTGCTAAGACACCAAATGCCATCTGATTCGGTGAAATATAATCGGTGGCACCAACATCTCCAATAAAATTGCTGCCGCCCAAAAAAACACCAACTTCATAGATTTGAGCTTCAGTGTTCTTAACAAAAAAAAGGCTTATAAAAACTAGGAATACGTACCTCATAAATTTCTAAAAGTTTGCAAATATAGCAATTATGCTTTGTGTTGAGTAATTTGACACAAATAGTCTTATGATTAAACAGAATTTGAGGTGGTTTATTGTGTTATATGACCCTAGTTTCTGCGATCTTCGCCCCAGAGTAGTTTCTTTCGGAGGGTGCTTAAAAAGGTTTCATCTATGAGTACTACCATTTTAATAACGAAGTCTGCTTTTTTTACAGTGACTGTGGTTGTCTTGTCTAAAGTTGCGATTCTTGAATCTAAAGACAGTAAAAATTGATCTTCTCTACCATCTACTTCAAGCGATATTTGGGTATCGTCTGGAATTACTAATGGGCGTGCACTTAGATTATGTGGCGCAATTGGCGTTAAAACAAAGTTTTTGGCATCTGGAGTAATCACTGGTCCGCCGCAGCTTAAAGAATATCCTGTAGATCCGGTTGGTGTGGCTAAGATTAAGCCGTCTGCCCAGTATGAAGTAAGGTACTCATCATCAAGATGTGTCTTTACTGTGATCATTGAGGTGGTATTTTTTCGGCTTATGGCAATTTCGTTAAGAGCAAAAGGAGTGTTAGAAATAATTTCGTTTTTGGGTTCCGTAGTAACGGTAAGTAATGAGCGTTCAGAAATTTTATAGTCCCCGTTTAGGATAGCCGTCATTGCATTTTTAATGTCATCGGTTTGAATCGTCGCTAAAAAGCCTAGGCGACCTGTATTAATCCCAACAATAGGAATTCCTAAATCCCTTACAAAAGTTATGGCTCTTAAAATAGTACCGTCACCACCAATGCTAACCAAAAGATCAAAACTAGCGTCTAATTTATAAAAGCTATTGACCTCTGGATTGTTTCTTATCGATTGATTTTGTGTTTTTAAAAATCCATTTTCAAAAACAACCGAAACGTCTTTTTTTAATAAAAAATTGAGCAATTTTTCTACTGCATCTTGTGTGGTATCCTTAATGTAATTTTGACCAAAAACAGCTATTTTCATCAATTACATGTTTAGGTATTTGTCAAGGTATTGCGAGCGTTTTTTTAAGCTTTCTATGTAAGTGTCGTCTTCATGTCCGGAAACGATAATATAACTGTAGCGTCTAAAGGTCTGTATAATTTCATTGAAACTGCCATTTCCAATTTTTAAGGTTATTTGTGCTAAATCACCGTCCATTTTAGAAATAAAAGCACCCAAGAGTTTTGCGTCGTTAGATTCTACAATCTGGCTTATTTCACTAAAGGAGTAATCGTGGATGCCTTTTTCAATAATTACAATGCCACCAGGTTCTGAGAAAAATGGTGTTTCGTTAAATAAATGCATAATATCGTTGAGCTCATAGTATCCTAAATAGTTATTATTAGGATCTAATACAGGCATGATGTTGGTGTCATTTTGCGCAAAAGCTTCCAGAATATCTAACCAATTGGTTGTTGATCGCACATAAAATCCTTCAATAGCATAAAGACATTCGCTAATCGATTTTGTTTTTTCAAAGCAATACGCGTCGTTTTCAGAAATACAACCCACATAGACACCTTCGTTTAAAATAGGGATATGTGAATACGTCAACTGATTAAACAGTAATTGGGCATCACTAATTTTATCCTCAATATTTAAGGGTTTTATGTCGTTTATAACAAAATTTTGTAATTGCATAGTGCGGTCTTTATTAAGTTGCAAATTAATCAAAAATAACCACAAAAAGCGGCTCTTGGTTTGTATTTTTGTAATTCAAAAGTGATTAAAATGACGAAATTAAGTGTTAATATTAATAAGATTGCAACGTTAAGAAATAGCAGAGGTGGTAATGTGCCAAATGTGGTTCAGTTTGCAAAAGACGTACAGGGTTTTGGTGCAGAGGGTATTACAGTACACCCAAGACCAGATGAGCGTCATATTAGATACAAGGATGCTTACGACTTAAAAAAGGCGGTTTACACAGAATACAATATTGAAGGCAATCCTATTCCAAAATTTGTAGATATGGTTTTGGAAATAAAACCTACACAAGTCACCTTGGTGCCAGATGCGGTTGATGCTCTTACCTCTAATGCGGGTTGGGATACACTTAAGCACAAAGATTTTTTAATTGAGGTGATTAAGGAATTTCAAAATAATGGTATTAGAACTTCTATCTTCGTAGATCCAGACTTACGTCAAATTGAAGGAGCTAAAGCTACAGGTACGGATCGTATAGAATTGTATACAGAAGCCTTTGCACTTCAATACAGCCTGGGTAATAAAGATGCCATAAAGCCTTATATGGAGTGCGCTGGTCTGGCTAACGGTCTACGACTTGGTATCAATGCAGGGCATGATTTATCCTTGGATAATATTGCATTTTTTAAGGAAAACATCACAGGTCTCCTAGAGGTTTCCATCGGACATGCCTTAATTACTGAAAGTCTTTATTTAGGCGTAGAAACGGTGATTAAAAAATATTTAGAGGCTTTGAAGTAAGGTTTTATTATTTAAGCATTGCAAAATTTTAGACAGAAAAGCAAAGCGCATATTAACGCGTTTTTAATGTTATAAATAAATGATATGATTTTATATTCAAATATAATAGGCGAAGGCAAACCCTTTATTATTCTCCATGGTTTTTTAGGCGCGGGCGATAATTGGAAAACTTTAGCCAAACAATTTTCAGAATCTAATTTTGAAGTGCATCTGGTAGATCAACGCAATCACGGCCGTAGTTTTCATTCTGAAGATTTTGATTACGACGTCATGGCTGAAGATTTGAAACAGTACTGCGATGCGCATCACCTAACCAATATTATTTTACTGGGGCATTCCATGGGTGGAAAAACAGCGATGTTATTTGCAACAAAATATCCAGAATTGGTTGACAAACTTATGGTGGCTGATATTTCTCCACGATTCTATCCAGTGCATCACGATGCAATTTTAGAGGGCTTAAGTCATTTAAATTTTTCTCAAATAAAAAGTAGGGGTAAAGCCGATAAAGCGTTAAGCGCATATGTTGAGGATACAGGGACGCGACAATTTTTACTTAAAAATTTATATTGGGTAGAAAAGGGAACGCTTGGTTTACGCATGAATTTAGAAGTTTTAAAAGCGCAGGTGTCCGAAGTGGGTGAATCGCTTCCTAATCATGCGACCTATAATAAGGCCACATTGTTTTTGCGAGGTGATCGCTCTGAGTATATCGCAGAATCGGATGCGGCAATCATACACAGACACTTTCCAAAGGCAGAAATAAAAACCATTGCAAATGCCGGCCATTGGTTACATGCAGAAAATCCTGATGATTTTTACGAGGCTGTGATTAATTTCGTATCTTGAAATTTCAAACAATCTCTAAATTATGAATTTAATAATTAAACTTTTAATAAATGCCTTGGCGGTTTTTATAATCGCAAATCTCCTTAATGGGGTCGATGTAAATGGCTATATGGGAGCAATAATTGTGGCTGTAGTTCTCGCTATTTTAGACGTATTTGTTAAGCCACTTTTGGTGATTTTAACCTTACCTGTCACTATTCTGACCTTGGGATTATTTTTGCTGGTAGTTAACGCTTTAATCATCCTTTTGGCGAGCGAAATTGTGAGTGGTTTTAGAGTAGATAGTATATGGATTGCAATA
>CAYMDB010000282.1:0-4525 GCA_964388865.1 uncultured Flavobacteriaceae bacterium | reverse complement strand
GAGAAGTGAAGGATGTTCTTTTGCTTGATGTAACACCTCTTTCTTTGGGTATAGAAACAATGGGTGGTGTATTTACCAAATTGATTGAGTCTAACTCAACTATCCCAACCAAAAAATCTGAGGTTTTCTCAACTGCAGCTGACAATCAGCCAGCAGTGGACATTCATGTCCTTCAAGGAGAAAGATCCATGGCCAAAGACAATAGAACAATCGGAAGATTTCAGTTGTCAGATATCCCACCTTCTCCAAGAGGAGTTCCTCAAATCGAAGTGACTTTTGATATTGATGCCAATGGTATCATCAAAGTATCTGCCGAAGATAAGGCAACTAACAAAAAGCAAGATATTAGAATTGAAGCCTCTTCAGGATTAACAGAAGAAGAAATCAAAAAGATGAAAGCTGAGGCCGAAGCTAATGCTGAATCTGATGCTAAATTGAAAGAAACTGCAGATAAATTAAACAGTGCTGATGCTATGATTTTCCAAACTGAAAGTCAGCTGAAAGAATTTGGTGATAAATTATCTGATGATAAGAAAAAGCCAATTGAAGATGCTCTTGAAGAATTGAAGAAAGCCTACGAAACAAAAGATATCGCAGTTATCGATCCGGCTTTAGAGAAAATCAATGAAGCTTGGAAAGTCGCTAGTGAAGAAATGTATAAAGCACAAGCTGAAAATCAGCAAGGTGGTGCGCCAGGTCCTGATGCAGGCGCCTCGCAAGAGCAACCCACTGATGAAAGTTCTGATGTTGAAGACGTAGACTTCGAAGAAGTTAAGTAATAGTATCTGTCATACAAAGCGCAGTCGGAGTGTTTATAAAATTCGAAGCTTAGTAATAAACGACAAAAATCAAAAGAACGCAATCATTAATTTGGTTGCGTTTTTTTGGTTTTAAACATTTTGCTAATTACAACAGAATGCGGAAAAGTAACCGCAGCAATAAATGAAAAGAACACGGCATAAAAGATGTTCTGATCTTTCAAAATAAAGTAAACTAAGGCGATTCCTATTAAAGAAATTACCCAATAAATTAGTGCGTTTTTACAATATTTAAAAAGATTTTTATTGGTGTAATCTCCGTAGATAAAAGTGATCTGTTCGTATAATGACGGAATACTATGCCAAAAGATAAAGTAAATTGTAAATCCCCAAATTAAGGTTGAAACTTTAAAAATGACCGCAAAAATTACGAGAAAAACTAATTCCTTTAAGACGATTTTTTTGAAGGATTCCAATTTCAACGTTAATAGTATCAGGGCAATTCCAAGGGCAATACTATTCGCAATAAAACTATAAGTAATAATTTCAGTGTTTAAATAGGTACCTGTTATTGAGTCTACAACTTCTAAAACCTCTTGTTTATTGAATAGAAATAACAGAAAAAGAATAAAATTTCCATACAAAAGATAAAAACCCATTTTTAGGTACTTACTAATCTCTAAAATCTGATGCTCCCAATGTTGCTCACCAAAATGATAGGCGCTAAAAATAATGAAGAGGATTAGGGCGAGCATTGGGATGAAATAAAAGACAATAACTGCCGCAAGTACTATTATAAGATAGATGGTCAGGGTTTTATAAAAGGAATAATTAGATTTTTTAGAATTCAACGACTCTATTAATAATAAATCATTTGATCCATGTAAAATTCCAAAAGAAAAGATTAAAAGGAAACCTATAATAATCTCAGAAGATCCTGATATAAATGATGTTAGCCATAAGCATACAAAACTCGATAAAATTGAAATATTATTGATTTTTTCCATTTTTATTAATTGTCTGACAAATATAATCTATAAAAATTGTTAAAATCTAAATAAATTTGTTTAATGTTTTGTATTTTTGCTTAAACAAAACAGATTTAACTAAATAAATATTTCATGAAAACAATTTTATTATTAGCAGACGTTTCGTCGAAAATGGATCCAACAGATTATATCGGGTTCACATTTTTTGTTGGTAGTATGGCTATGATGGCCGCATCAGCATTTTTCTTTTTATCATTAAGTCAATTTGATAGAAAGTGGAGAACCTCAGTATTAGTCTCAGGACTCATTACATTTATTGCCGCTGTTCATTATTTCTACATGAGAGATTATTGGGAAACCAACATGGAGTCCCCAACATTCTTTAGATATGTGGACTGGATTTTAACAGTGCCATTAATGTGTGTTGAATTTTACTTAATCTTAAAAGTGGCAGGAGCGAAAACATCTCTGATGTGGAGATTAATTTTCTTGTCAGTTGTAATGTTAGTAACTGGTTATTTTGGTGAAGCTGTATTCCCAGGACAAGCTGCATTATGGGGTGGTATCTCAGGATTAGCTTACTTCGTAATCGTATATGACATCTGGTTTGGAGCTGCTAAAAAATTGGCTGTAGCTGCAGGTGGTGAAATTTTACAAGCACACAAAATTCTATGTTGGTTTGTCCTTGTGGGTTGGGCTATCTATCCATTAGGATACATGCTAGGAACTGAAGGATGGTACACAAGTATCTTAGGAACTGGTAGTGTAGATGTTGCTTACAACATTGCAGATGCTATTAACAAAATCGGATTCGGTTTGGTAATCTTTAGTTTAGCATCAAAAAAACAAGTAGTTTTAAGTTAAAAGATTAAAATCTTCTATCAGAAAAACGCAATCAGAAATGGTTGCGTTTTTTTGTTGATATACCTTTCGTCATTTTGAAATATGAAATTTTAAAAAGAAGTTTTCGTGCTTATGAGATATAAACTTGAAGCATAACTTTTTTAGAAAATTAAAATCATCACATCAACCCAAAGGCAACCCCACCAACTGAACTCAAAAGGTTAATTCGTTGTTAAGGGCCATCCTTAGGCGCTTTAAAACAGTTTTTTAAAAATTTATGAGGATTTTACAACAGGTTATTCAGCGATTATTTTCAGTTAGAATAAAAATAAATTTATTGTTTAGGTTTAAATGATGTTTATTACAACCCGGGACGACAGCAATCATCCTAAAAATTTTGAAGTAGATGCTTATTTAAATATTTGGATTCGACCACTTTTTAGAACAAGAACTTGTTATGCGTGCATAATATAATTTACTATATTTACATTTTAATATTTGTGTATTCACAACGAATTTCTAAAACCATTTTGTAATCATGACCACCAAACTCACCGAATTACTTCATATTAAGCATCCTATTATTATGGCACCTATGTTTTTAGTGTCAAATGTTGCCATGGTCAAAGAAGCTATGAAATCTGGCATCGCTGGCTGTATTCCCGCTTTAAATTATAGAACATTAGAAGAGTTGAGAGCTGCGATACAAGAACTTAAAGCAGCTAAAGTGGAAGGTGGGGCTTATGGTTTTAATTTAATAGTCAATAAATCGAATACCAAATATCGAGGTCAATTAGAAGTGCTGTGCGAAGAAGGTTGTGATTTTATTATAACCTCTTTAGGGAGTCCAGAGGAAACTATACGTCAAGCACATGCTGTTGGTATTAGAGTTTTTTGTGATGTTACCGATTTAAAGTTTGCTCAAAAAGTAGAACAATTGGGTGCAGATGCAGCTATTGCTGTTAATAATGAAGCAGGTGGGCACAGAGGAAACTTATCACCCAAAGTCCTCATAAACTTATTAAATAAAGAATTAAGCATTCCGGTAATATCTGCTGGTGGAGTAGGATGCAAAGCCGATATTGATAAAATGTTGAGCTATGGAGCTGAGGGGGTTTCTGTGGGAAGTCCATTTATTGCTTCAGTTGAAGCTAATGTTACAGATGACTACAAACAGGCCTGTGTAGATTATGGTGCTGAAGATATCATAATGACTGAGCGTATTTCTGGTACACCTTGCACAGTCATCAATACTCCTTATGTTCAGAAAATTGGTACTAAAGCTACTTGGATTGAAAATATACTGAACAAGAACAAGAGTTTAAAAAAGTGGGTTAAAATGATCCGTTTTTCTATCGGTATGAAAGCCACAGAGAACGCTGCAAAAAAAGCGACTTACAAAACTGTTTGGGTTGCAGGTCCAAGTATTGCACATACCAAAGAGATTCTTCCGGTTAAAGCGATTATTTCAAACTTAACTGGACTGTAAGATTTAAGTGAATACTTAAACTTATTATTAGTCTAAACCCATGTAACAAACCGCTACGTTTTTACACTTATATAGAAACAAGTGTAATTTAAAACTTTAGACATCATGATTCACAAAGGAGCTATAATCTTAGGATTCGCCTTAGTTGCTGTTGCGGGTGTCTTATTCGCCCCAGAAAAGTGCCATACGACTAGAGCTAAACTTAAAAAAGAAGGAGAAGCCATAAAAATCAATTATCCAAAGATCTTGCTGAGGTTACAGAAGACTTATCAAAAGCGGCTGCATTAGGTAAAGAAATACTTCAAGAGGAGTTTATAGATCTAGCCTCTAAAACCAGTTATAAAACAGAATGCACCATTACTTTTTTAGAAAAGCAACTTGCTATTTTAAAGGGAAAAAATAAAACATTTAAAAGAACGATCTAGCCTGTTTAAAATCAAAATTTG
>CAYMDB010000281.1:0-4528 GCA_964388865.1 uncultured Flavobacteriaceae bacterium | reverse complement strand
AAATCCTGTATTGGAAATCCCACTTTTAAAATGTTTTATCGGACAACAATGATAATTAATGTAAAAATTAACAGTTCAATAATTAAAATACAATTTAAAATGAGAGACAATCAAAATCGGAATATTAAAAACACCGGAACAGAAAAAGATACTATAACAGAACGTGATAATAGTAGATCGGAGCATGATAACGGAACAGACCGCGATAATTTAACAAAACGTGAAATCAGAAATGAGCGTGATCAAGGTATAGAACGTAATAACGAATCAGAACATGACAGCGGAACAAACGGTAACAACGAAAAAGAGCATGGCATGTTAACAGGAATGTTTAGTGACCGCGAAAGCACAGAGAGTGCTTACAATGAACTACAGGAAAGAGGCTATAAAAAAGACGACATCAATTTAGTAATGTCTGAAGATACGCAGGAAAAATATTTTTCAGGTGACGCAAAAGACACAGAGATAGGAACTAAAGCTGCTGAAAGTGCAGGTAAAGGCTCTGCTATTGGCGGTACCGTTGGTGCTATTGGAGGCGTTATTGCTGCTATTGGTACAACTTTAGCCATCCCTGGTTTGGGTATAATTATAGCTGGGCCAATTGCGGCTGGTTTAGGAGGAGCAGGTGCTGGTGCTATTACTGGTGGTGTAATTGGTGCACTCGTAGGTTCTGGAATACCAGAAGCCCGTGCCGAATTGTATGAATCAGGAATCAAAGAAGGACAAATTGTTTTGGGAGTTCGTCCACGTAGTGATGAAGACGCCAAATATCTTGAAAATAATTGGCGTGAAAATAAAGGGAAAGAGATTCACCATTAGAGTTTCTAAAACAACAAAAACAGAATGCACATAAGGTCATTCCGTTTTAAATCTAAAAAATAATAAAAATGAAAACACTCACATCTTTAAACAAAACAATAATTAAGGTAATCTTTTTAACATTTATGTTATCGATTTTCTCATGCGCTACTGCGCAAAACCCAGAGGGCACGTCAGGTTCTTCAAACTCTGAAAGCACAAACCCTGACGGAACAACGAATTCTTCAAGATCTGAAGGAACTATAGAATCCTCAAGTCGTTTAGGAACTATGAATTCGCCGAATCGTGTAGAAACGATGAATTCAACAAATCGTGAAGGCCGATATAGATTCTGCAAATAGCGGAGGAGGTATGAATTCTGAAAATCGCGGAGGACGCATGAATTCCACACAAGATTACAGTGCATCTCGCGCTAATCAAAACGAGCAAGAACAAGATAGACAATTCTTAGTAAATGCGGCTAAAACTAACTTAAAACAGATTGAAGCAGGCCAGCTAGCACAACAAAACGGACAAACAGAGCAGGTAAGAGCATTAGGGAAATCGTTGGAAGAGGCACATACACAATCACAACAAGATCTAACAGCACTTGCCGAACGGAAAAACATAAGTCTACCAAGTTCTGCTAACGATAATGCTAAGGAGGATTACAATGACCTAAAAAATGAATCTGATGATGATTTCGATAAAGCCTATACGGATATGATGGTTAGTGCACACGAAGATTCTATCGAAGCCTTTGAACAAGCTTCAAATGATAGTAAGGATTCTGATGTAAAAAAATGGGCCACAGAAACACTGCCTAATTTACGTAAACATCTTACTCAATCACGCGATTGTCAGACAAAACTGAGCACAATGACACTAGAAAAAGGTAAAAATTAATCTTTGTCATTTTTAAAATGAACTGTTTCATACCAGAGTTGATGAGCACGATGTTCGCTTCGCCAAATGTCCTAAAAACATTTTGGCGAATCTTACAAAGTGCTTTTTTCAAATTCAGTCTTTAGGTCTTCACGGATTTAAAACCTTAGTATTTGATTCTAAAGAGATTCTTCCGTCCTTACAAAATTGAAGTTAAAGAAGTAAAACCTATCTATTAGGTATTAAATTATAATGAAGGAGATCCTAATTAGAACAAGACACCACGCACAGACCAATTTAAAAACGCACGAATGATACAAGCTAAAGACCATATTGGTCCATCAAAAAATCATATCAATAGACCACAAAACACCGATAATATAAAACCGAAACCCATTTACGTAGCAAGAGAAAGCACAAAAGCAACTATTGCAGAAAATTTGCATCACGAATTTATAAATCAGCAACAGCTTAACGCAAAAGATGAGCAAATTCAAAGGTTACAGCATCAGATTGACGCCATACAAAACTCAAACACTAGAAGGCCACGACAATCCTTTGTTTTCAGAGAAAAAGCAAATGGAGAACCTTGTGTTGATGAACAATCAGATCAAATAAGCCTGCAATTATTGCAATCTCAAAACCAAACAATTCAACGACTCAAAAGTCAATTGAGAAGTCTTCAACTGCAACCTCAAGACAGAACTTCTGCTAAGTCAAAAAAGTACGATCAAGCAATCTATACTGCAGATAAGTCTGTTGATAAACATACCTCACATGATGCTAATCATAAATCACAAGCCACTTCAAAACTAGCAAAAAATCGCGTGTCTCATAAGGTCTTACAAACTTCATTAAACAAGGATGCAACAGCAACTGCAATTCTTAATCAAATAACAGAATTCAATAATAAAAAACTGATTAACCTGAATCTTTCAGGGCTTAGCAACAGTTCTGCTAAGGCAAAAGTTAATAAAGAAATCACCCATAAGCGATTCAATTATTTATCAGAAAAAATTGTCCCATGGATTTCAAAAGAGAACGTATTCTTTCAAAATTTTTGGGATGCATTATCAGCTGTGGAAGTCGTAAGTGATGCGCAGAATTAAAATGATAATACTTAAAAATAAATCTATTAAATATGAGATGTTTTACACGCCCAGTAATAAATTTTAAAATGTTTTGCTCCTTCGAGCTGAACTATTAGGTTAAATCTATTCTAAAAAAGTTTTACAGCGTCATGAAAACACCAGATCCTATTGAAGATAAAGCCTTAGAGGATATAAAAAAGGATGAGAAAGTTAAAAGAGCTCTAAGTGAAAACTCAGTTTCCATTCAAATGGAAAATGCTGACACTTTAAAAAAAGGCACTCATATTATAGGGGTAACGGCCATCATTTTTTTAATCTGCTTAGTCTTTTACCTTTTGCTTAGATGGGAGCGTGTACCAATTTCGGACGACTACATTCCACTGGTACAAAAACTTACTCTAGCGGTAATGCTTATTTCGTTAGTACTACTAGCAACTAGGCTTGTAAAAAAAATATTTAACAAGAAAATAGAAGATAAATCCTCTGTATTTAATTTTAATCGTATTGCCGACTTAATTGCTGCTCTGCTCATTTTTGCCATTATTTTATCACTATGGTTTGCCAACTGGTACGCTGCCTTAGTTTCCTTTGGCATTGTATCCCTTATTCTTGGATTTGCACTTCAAAATTTAATCATCAGTTTTTTTGGATGGCTGTTTATTCTTACCCGTAAACCTTATGAGGTTGGTGACCGTATTCGAATTGGTGCTATTTTTGGCGATGTGACAAATGTAAGTTACCTAGATACCACCTTATGGGAATTTAATGGCGATTATTTATCAGCCGACCATCTAAGCGGAAGAATTATACGATTTGCAAACTCAAAAGTATTTAAGGAATTTGTCTATAATTATTCCTGGCCGCTCTTCCCTTTTATTTGGAGCGAACTTAGTTTTTTTATATCCTATGATAGCGATTTTAAATTTACAAGCGAAACTGTAAAGCGTATTGTTGAAATTAAAATTGGCAAGGCCATGGTTAGAAGAGTAAAACGTTTTAAAAAGATTTTAGCGGACACACCTGTAGATGAATTAGATGTGAATGAATATCCTTCTGTTATATTACAAGCCCACAACAGTGTATGGATAGAAGTTGTAGTGCGCTATTTAGTTGAGCCTAAAAATTCTGGTCGTATTAAAAAAGAACTATTTCAAAACCTGATGGAAGAACTTAAAAAAAATCCTGAAAAAATTATACTCCCTCATTTATAACTACTGAAATTAACACTACAAAAATTTAAAACTGTTGCAAATTCTTTTGCGCTTCTAGGGAAGGAGGTGAAAACTCTGTTGTTTTTCTCAAAAATCATATAAGGATTCACTTGATTATCAGTATTATTTTTGTGTATCAACATTCATCAAGTTGGTATAGAAATTCACAATATCAATTCATCAAAAAACGAACAATTATGTTTCATCACGTTAAAGAACTACAGTATAATGCCCGGGTTTCAAAACCTGATGTTCGCTTTGCCAAACTATTATTAGAGCAATTTGGCGGACCGAACGGAGAACTAAAAGCAGCAATGCAATATTTTGTGCAGGCCTTTGGCTGCAGAAAAGCATATCCCGCAGAATATGATATGCTTATGGATATTGCTACCGAGGAATTTAGTCACCTCGAAATTGTTGGTACTACCATTCAAATGTTGCTTACAGGGGTCAACGGCGAGCTTAAAAATGCAGCCGATGAATCTGACTTAACCCAAATGCTAGATGGGAAAGCCGCAAAGGAAAACTACATACACGAGGCTA
>CAYMDB010000280.1:0-4536 GCA_964388865.1 uncultured Flavobacteriaceae bacterium | reverse complement strand
AGATTAATAATTAATTATGCAAAGATTTTAGCAAAGTGTGCAAAGAGAAAATGTATCAAAGTGTGCAAAGAAAAATAAACCAGCACTAGTTCTGGTATCAATACCTGCTAAAGTAGTTACTCAAATGCCTTTGCTTTACATCTTCGTAACTCCTTGAGCACTGCGAATATAGAAAAAAAAAGAAATAGAAAAAACAAATTTAAAAACCACAAAATGTTAAAGAAATGTTAACTGCGGAAAAACCGCAATTGCAAACTTAAAATAACTAAAACTTTAACAGGTTTTTATTTTTTTTGGCACGGCTAGCCATTTTATAGCTGCTTTTAAAAAGAAATTTGGGACAACCTAAGAGATATATTACCGTTTCGGGTTAATAATCATAATACCCACCACGTTCACTTGGTGTTACACGTTTTCTGTCTTTAAAAATGGCCAAATTGATAATCTCGGTGTATTGCTCCTCTAGTTCCTTGGTTTTATCTATTTCTGTGCCGTAATTATCAGATTTATTGTAGTAATCTACCACGAGTTGTTCTGGATTTTTTGGCTTAACAAAAGAAATAAAATGTAGGGTTTCAGATTTGCCAGAATAGGCATCGTCTTTTTCTATTTTAAAAAAATACATGCTTGCATGTTTGCCTTTATCGGTAACAAAATCGCGTTGCATAAGAAAGGTCATTTCATCCTTTTCTTTTTCGAAGTTGGCATTAGATAGAATTTTGGACTTAGCAAATTGTTGCTGATTTATGGCAACAGAATTTATCTTCCCCAACAGCTTGGCTTCGTATAATTTTTCTAGGAGTAAGTACTGGTGATCTTCATTCTTAACTAATTGTTCTTCTAATTTTGCAGGAATTGTTTCTTTGTGTTTCACCAGTAATACATAATATTTTACTAGGGCGTTCTTATCTTCGGCATTGAGTAATTTTTCAAAGAAGTCTTGTGCAGAGCGCTCATTTCTGTAGGGGAAAATTAAGCGAACGTAGGTAGATAAATCGTTTGAATACGAATTGTATCTGTAACTTGAGGTTTTGCTAAGATTCCGTTTAACCTCAATTTTACCGTCGTTAATTAATTGGTTTTTATACTTCGAATAAGTTTTTAATTTAATATACCCGCTGTCTTTTACCTTGGCGAGCAAATTATATATGGGTTGCTTGTATTCTTGTATACTACTGTATTGTAATAGTTTAGGGAATAATGAAGCCTTCAACTCTAAAGAATCTTTACCTTGAAAATTATAAAAAATACCACTGATATTACCTAGAGGTAAATCGCGCTCCATCAGTTCTAAGGCTAAACTGTAAGAATCTTTTTTGTTAGATTCTAGCAGTCCTTCTAAAATGGCGGTTTGTGTTTGCGGATCTGAGTAACTCTCAAAATATAACTGCTTTATAAATGGTAAATTACGTTTTAAATCAATTTCAATTAATTGTTCAACTAAGTGCGATTTAATATCGAGCTGTTCTTTTTTAAATTCAAAATCTTTCAATACGGAAACAATATCCTGACTATTCTGCTTAGAAAATTTAATAAGATCATAAGATTCTAAAACAATGCTGTCGTTTGTTCTTAAAGCTTCAAAAAAGAGTTCGGTTTTATCTTCAAAAACGCTTTTTCCAAGTAGCGTATCCTTAGGTGTAAATGAGTCGTAAAATTCGGTAATAAAAGTTGAAGGGCCACTTATAGAATCTATCAGTGTTTTTAGTTCAAAAAGCACACCTTCTTTAAGAATGTGTTTCACCAAAACTTGTTTAGCACTGAGTGAATCGGAATAGGTAAAACTGAAACTGTGTACATCATCCGTTTTTGATTGTTTACGGTTGGCAATTTGAAATAGCTTGTCGGGTTTACTAAAACGTGTGCTGTAATTTACTTTTTTCTCAACGTTTTTCCAGAGGCTATCGGCATTTCTAAACATTTGCATGTCGTGGAACTTTGTTCTAGAAATCGTTATTTGCTCATTAGCATTGGTAGTGTAGACGGTTTGTTTTATTTGTTCTTCGTAGCCTTTAGCGTCCTTTCTAACGTTATACACAGAATTATAAGGATTAGGAATCGGTGCCATAGCATTAGTTCTCACTGAAAAATGTAAGGAGGTGTCTTTTACAATTTCGAAATTTTCGTAGTTCGTTTTATTAAATTTGAAGGATTTGAAAAAGGCGGATTTATCAGCTTCATTAACACCAACATAGCCTAAAAGATAATAGCTACCATCTTTTATAATGGTTTTTAAATGTAAATTTTTGTTTGAAGCCGAATCTAAAACCGCTTGCGATTCATAGGTTTTATAATCACCGGCTTTAAAGCCACCCTTAGCCTCTATGAGTTTGTAATCTTTGTATAAGGCGTGATGAAAATATTGGGCCTCAAAACTATCTTCTTCAATATATGCGTGGTCGTGAAGCGGAGCTTCTTCAACAAAATAATAGGCATCATTGCTATAGCCTTCTAAAAGTTTTTTTCCACTATTTTCCATGTTGCTAGACACAAAATACTCAGGAAAATTAACTTCAAATTTTTGGTAGGGTGATCTAAAAGTTGTGATTGAGTTCGTCGGCGTTTTTAATGCGATAGCGTTGAAAATTTTAGATTTGTGTTGCAACACAAAATCACTACGACCAGCAAATTTTATAATAATAAGTTCTAAAGGTGTTTGATAAATATGATATTTCTGAAATTCCCCTTTCTTGGTTTTATTCACAACACTGAGTCCTGGGTAAGGAGTGCTGAGCGTTTCCTTTTTTATGATGTCGCCAGGAATATCTTCATATAATAAATCGTCAATACCTTTTAAAGTAATGTTGTTTTTTTCATTGGGCATATATAAAAAACGACTGATTCTATTAACGGTTAAATAGGCACCATTGGTCATGTCTGGATCTAAATAGTACTTCTGACCACTATATGAAAATTCTCTTAATTTATCGTAGGTTTTCAATCCTAAAAAGCCGTCTGGTGTAAAATGCATTTTAAGTTCTGGAGCTACAAAAAGACTATCGAGTTTTGTTTTTTCAGTTCTACTGTAGTCCGTTTGCTCAGAGGTTAAGGCCTTCACTTTATAACCGTGTTGACGCAGCATAGTAATAATGCCTTTTTCGCCAGGTAAATGTGCCGCACCAACAGCAGCAAAAACGGACTGTTTAGGCATTAATTCTTCTAGAGAAATCACCATGTTTTCATTTCGAATAAACAACATATTTTTTCTAAAAAATTTGGTGTTTACGCCAGCACCAATAGAATCTAATAAATCTAAATTTCTATCCCGGTACAAATTTTCCTGAATCAGATAAGGGTTCTCCTTAGTAAATAACTTTTGCAACCACGGATCAATATCCTTTTTATCGGCATTATAAGCCGCTTTGGTGGTGAGGTAGCGCGATTCTGCTAAGTCTTCTAAACCGTAGATTTTTTTATTGTTTTTCTTTCCGGCTTGAAAGATAAAGAGGTCTAAATAGGTTTCTTCTTCAAAATTATCTGAAGCATTATTTTTGCGATACAAATAGGCATTAACAACATTATTATCCATCCTCAAAGCACCTCTTACAGCCATCTCTTCTGGATGCGTAAGTTTGAATAGATCCGTGTAAAAATTAGTGTTAAAGTTGGCGTAGTTGGCCATCTCATTAACCATCATAGTGTAATTGAAATCAGGCCAGGTTGTTGGGTCAGATTCTAAAGCTACACAGTCACTTTCGTTTAAGGCTTTGTAAAACACATCGTCTAAACGAAATGCCACTTTTTTACTCACATGCATGGTGCCATAGAGGTAAGACGGTTTCTCAAGACCGTTTCCTGTAATTTCCCAAAGCAAGCTCTGATACTTTTGCTGTGAAAAACAAACTATTGAAAATAAAGTAAGTAGAAGGCAGGCAATTTTTTTCATGATAATATAAAATGGGAAGTAAAGATATTTAAATCCTTGAAATAGCCATGTACAAGATCTAAAACTCGATAAAAAACAGTAGCATAGACGTTATAGCTTAAAGAAATAACGTCATTCAATGAAAATTATTTGAGATACAATTATTAATAAAAGCAATGACAAGCATGCTAAGCTTTTGCGGATAGAGTTGTATTTTTGTTGTGCAAATAAAAGTTATGAAAAAAGGAATTCTATTAGTTAATCTGGGTTCTCCAGACAGTCCAAATCCAAAAGATGTTAAGAAGTACCTCGGTGAATTTTTAATGGATGAACGTGTTATAGACGTACCGTTGTGGGCCAGAAACCTCTTGGTAAAAGGGATTATTCTTAATACCAGACCAAAAGCCTCGGCAAAAGCCTATCAAAAAATTTGGTGGGATGAAGGATCTCCATTAATTGTGTTGTCTGAAAGACTTCAGGAAAAAGTACAAGAACAAGTTGATTATCCGGTGGCTTTAGCCATGCGATATGGTGGAATGACCATTAAAAAAGGACTTCAAGAATTGGTGGACAAAGGTGTTGAAGATGTATTTCTTATTCCCTTATACCCTCAGTTTGCCATGGCAACAACCGAAACTATTGTGGTATTGGCGGAAGAGATTCGACAAGAG
>CAYMDB010000279.1:0-4539 GCA_964388865.1 uncultured Flavobacteriaceae bacterium | reverse complement strand
CGAGTGTTTTAGGTCCGGACGGCAGTATAGCTTTTACGTTGATTACATGAAACGCTTCATTGTGCTCATATAGCTCAGAGATACCTTGCTTAACTTCAAAATTAGCAGGTAATTTAGGATTATCAAGCGTGAAGGTTCCCGAAGTGAATATAATATTTTGTACCTCTTCCGTATTTAGCGCTTTCTTAATCTCCTCTTCAGATTTTTCGTTTTGCATCATGTCTTGAGCTGTTTTTACCATCGCTTCATCTGCTGAAGACGCCATGATAACTTCTACTCTCTCATCCCATTGATAGTTGGACTTATTTCTGGCATAAAACGCCTCTAAACCGATAGAATCTTTTGAGGCTTTATTCCATATTTCTTTTTCCATTAAATCGAACAACAAAAGCCCATCTCTGTATTCTTTTAAGATATTGGCATAGGCTTCATTTTCATTCTCTAAATTATCTTCTCTAAATTGAAGAATAGACTTTTCAAAAAACGACTCTAACTCAGTGTCAACAACAGTTGCTATTGGCAGAGACTTACCGGAGTAAATACGTTGCGCATTTGTTAAATGCTTACCAAAGTCTTGGTATGTATAAATCTTATTATTGATTTTAAAAACTGGTTTTTCCGTTTCCAAATTTTCGGGAAGCGTCCATGAGCGCTCAAAAAAATCTTTGTTTATTAGATTTTCAAAATAGCTTTTCGCTTCAGGATAACTGCTGATGTTATAGCGGTTTTTTAACTCCTTAACCATTGCTTCGTTAATTAGTTTTGATCTCGAATCGCGTTTTACCTTTGTTTCTAATGCCGACTTCACATCTTCAAAATCTTCATTAGGTTTTAGGCTGATGCGCTTTACAATATGCCAACCGTATTCTGTCTTAAAGGGCGCACTAATATCGCCGTTGTTTTCAAGGTTAAAAGCCTTACTCTCAAAAGTTTCAGACCCTAACTGTCCACTTTTAAACGGTGATAACTCACCTCCATTTTTTGCAGTACTTTTATCGTCTGAGAACTGCTTTGCCAATGCCTCAAAGCTTTCACCCTGATTTAATTTTTTGTAAATATCGTCTATACGTTGTTTTGAATCTAAAAGTGAATCTGCTTGATTTAAAGCAACCATAATATGCGCTGCCGTTAAAGTGCCTTGAGATTTGCGTCTGTCGTTTACCTTCACTACATGATAGCCAAATTGAGTTCTAAAAGGCATAGAAAATTCACCAACAGGTGTATTGTATGCTGCCGTCTCAAAATCGTAAACCATTTTAAAAGCCGAAAAATAGCCTAAATCTTCAACAAAAATAGTTTTACCATTGTGAAACTCTGCTTTAACCCTAGCAAAACCCTCTTTTAAGGCATTCGCTCTTAAGGCTAAAACCTCATTATAAGCATTTAGAGTATCTTTTTCAGATTCATCTAGTCGCACCAAGATGTGTGATGCATTTATATCTTCGTTGCTTCTATGGTAAGCTTCTTCAATAAGCGCATCGGTCACTTTGTTCTCCGATAAATAGTTTTTAAGAAGCTGATTTTTATAGCTTGAAAACTCACGCTTATACGATTTATCTTCATCGAGCTTTAAGCGACGCGCCTCTTTAAGTTTTAACTGATATTCTGTAAATAATTTAAGATAGCCATCGATATCCTTTTGACTTTCATCCTTAACCAAATCTAAATTTTTATTATAAACTCTCAAAAATTCTGAGGTCAATATCGGATCGCCATCTACGGTTAAAAGCACTTCGTCTTTATTTTGAGAAAAAGAGACGTTAAGCGCAAAAAGCACTAGGATTAAATATTTAAATTTACTACTCATAATACAGTCTTTTTTAGATTATAACTCTTGAGCTTTATAATATTTTGAAGTTGTGCAAAAATAACATAAATAGCGTATTTAACAAGGTGAATAGGCTTCAATAATTTTACCTAAAACCAACGCAGTTTTTAAAATTTTGCACAGAAACTTAACGAAACGAACCTATGCATCGTCTTCATCCCCTAAAAGCGTTTAAACGTCGAAAAGTTTAAAACTATTGCTCACACATTGCATACTTTTGCATCAAATTGTGAAAAATGAGGTACACAACAGAAATTCTTATAAACAAACCCTTGCTAGAGGTTGTAAAGAAAATGGACTCTATAAACAACATGAAGCATTGGCAAAAAGACTTAATGAGTACCGAACATATTTCTGGCATACCTGGTGAATTTGGCGCCAAAATGAAATTAAACTACAGCTATGGAAACAGAACAATGGCGTTAATTGAAACGATAACCAAACGCAATTTTCCTGAAGAATTTCATGCCACCTACGCTTCAAAAGGCATGGTTAATATGCAACAGAATTATTTTGAAAGTACCGCAGAAGGCCTAACGAAATGGATCTCTAAAAACGAATTTCAACCCACAACATTTGCCATGAATGCAATGCTCTTTTTTATGCCAAGAGCGTTCAAAAAACAAACCAAAACTTACATGACCAATTTTAAAAATTTTGTTGAAAACAAATCTTCAATTGCTCATGCGTAAACTTAAATTAATTTGGGACTTTAGAGGTCCTGAAAGTCAGAAAATTGCCGAACATCATTTAATCCATCTTAAAGAATACGTCAGTATAACTAACGTAAACGTCAGCCTTACGGGTGTTGAAGCCTTAACTGAAATGCATCATATTGCTTTTTTAGTTGTACAGGAATCTGAAATGAAACCTCTTAGAGATGCGTTAAAACCGCATAGAGGTCAGGTGTACTCTGCTTCTTAAAAGACCCGTTTAAACAACGCCTGCATAAATCGTTTAGAGGGTACAGAACTTATAATTTTTAGATCTTCTAATAAGCTAGAGTCTTCATCTAAAAACTTAAAGATGGTTGTTGTGTTTGACCTTCTGAACATAGAAGCAAACAATGAAGCTCCTTCGCTATTATGCTTGGCCAAAACATCTAAGAATAACAAATCATAATACCAATATTTTGTCTTCCTTGAAAATTGAGACAAATCATTTTTATGTTTCAGAAATGTTATAAGTTGTTTCGTTTTTGAAGAGGTCTTTTTAAAGGTATAACCTGTGCTTGCTTTCGTCCATCCACCCGCTGTTCCAATATTTAAAATATGTTTTGAATTTAGTTTCGAAAAGACAAACGATGTCATTGGTATAGATCCTTTTTCTTTTTCAATAATATCATATTCCGCTATACCTTGTTTGAGCAAATACGCTTTGATTTCCGTTTCATATTCAGCAAAAGAGAGCAATTCTTTTGAAAAGAGGGTATATTCAAACAAAGCCGTTTTTTTATCTAAGGGCAAAACATACATAAAACGGGTATGACCGGCTTGTGCTACACTGAAATCCATGAAAGTTGCGGTGGATTCATCAAAACTATCATCTCTGGTTTTAATAAACCAACCCACAAAGTGCTGCTGTATCACAGGATATTTTGTTTGAGATTGATACACCTCACTATTGGGCAAACTATTAAAGAGTTTTGAGGCTAAATAGTCGCCCTTATCCGTGCGCAGTTGAACTTGAGCATTTATTTCGGTAAAGGATTCTACTTTGGCTTCTTCAAAGCTAATGTTGGCTTTAGTTTTTATGACCGACCAGAGTGCTTTATAAAAGTGTTCACTTTTAATCATTTTGTAACTAAAAGGCGAAATAGGAATTGTTGAAGAAAAGTCTTTGCTTCCGAAGAAAATATTCGACCAACTTTTATAAACTATAGCATCCCACTCCCCTGCACCATCTTCCCAATAACACCAAGTTCTATCGTTTCCTTTATGCGAATCTTTATCTATAATGAGTATGGATTTATCATCAAAAAAAGCATCTTGAGCCATTCGGTAAGCCAACATTAAACCTGAAGCTCCTGCTCCTAATATGATATAGTCGAACTCCCTCATTTAAATAAATAAAAACACTGAAAAAAATATAAGAATGGACAGTAACACGTGCCATGAAATAACTTTATTAGTTTTCACCCTAAAGTACTGATAGGCTAAATGGGCAATAAACGCCGTTACAAACCAACCGATATAATTTTGAAGGGGTACCTTGCTATTTTCAAACTCCCAGAAATCAAATCGCGGTGCAGAAACCTCCAGAATAAAATCTAAACCAGTCATTAACGCACTACCAATTAAAGCTGTAATTACTAAATTAGTTGAGAAATACTTTGAAACATCCGCAGTGGTAATGGTTAAAAGTGTCCAATTTATGCCAATAAGCAGTGGTACTCCCCACAACTTATAACCCAAATTTTCCCCATAAGCATAGTCACCAAATATTAAACCGTAAGTGCCCCCGAGCACTTCAGCCGTAAAGCCCAAAACGAAGGGAATTATTAAAGCCAAAATAATCTTAATGTTATAGGTCTTAATATGCAATAACACAATAATCAAATTGAGCAGAAGATTTAGTGGAGTTAGAGACAAGAACCAATCTTGTGCCGAAGACGTTACCCCAACAATTCCCGAAATGGTAAATAACCATATAATAAAAATGGAAAGTTGAATTTTAAAGAAATTACAAAAAATAAGTATATTGATCTTTAT
>CAYMDB010000278.1:0-4550 GCA_964388865.1 uncultured Flavobacteriaceae bacterium | reverse complement strand
AGAAGTACGGCGAAGAGTTATCGCTCGCTGCGGCTCAGATGGAATCATTAAACAGTCTTTACAAATTACAAATGGAAAGCGCCAACAGACAAGCGGTAATTAATGAAGAATCTGTGGAAAACGCTACGAAGCTAAAAGAGCAAATGCAGTCATTAGCCTCAAACCTTTCATCTTTAAATGGTGTTTACGGTGGAATGCTATCTGCAATGAGCAAAAACTAATTAGTTTTTATTAATCAATTTATTTAATTAACATTTAAAAAACTATTTAGAAATGGCAGGAGGAAAGCAATCCGCAAGACAGAAAATGATTAACCTAATGTATTTAGTATTCATTGCTATGATCGCAATGACAATGTCTAAAGAAGTTCTATCTGCATTCGGATTAATGAATCAAAAATTTGACAGTGCAAATGAATTAGCGGCTGTTTCTAACGAAGGCATTCTTAACCAATTAGAAAAGAAAGCAGAAGAGAAGCCCCAAGAATTTGCAGTTGTAGCGAGTAAAGCACAACAAATAAGTAAAGTATCTGAAGATTTTTATAAGTTTATCGAATCGGTAAAACAAAACGATATTGTAAAAAACGGTGGATATGAAAGAGAAGCTGACGGCAAATTACCTTATGAGGAAATGGATAAAGGTGATAGGCTTGATGAACTCTGGTTTACAGGTGATCGTTATACTAAAAGAGGCGACGAAATTGTTGCAACAATTAAAAAATACAAATCTGATATCAAAGAGATTGTTGGTAACGATGTAAAATGGACAAAGGTCATTGAAAGCTTTGAAAAACGCTTTAGTCTAGATCCTGTTGTTGATGGAGAGGGTAAAGAGAAGAATTGGTTAGAATACCACTTCCAAGGCTATCCTTCCATTGCTTCCTATACAAAATTAACCGCAATGCAAAATGATATCAAAGCCACCGAGACGAACATGTATAACGGGTTTCTTGGTAATTTGGTAACAGAAGCAGTATCTCTAAAAAACTATCAAGCCATTGTTTTAGCTGATAAGTCTGCGTTTTTTGCAGGTGAACAGTTTCAAGGGCGTGTTGTATTAGGAAAGTATGCCAATGTTACTCCTACAAAATTAATGGTTCAGGGTCAGGAGATTGACTTGACAAACGCTATTGATTCTGCTGGTGCTGCGCGATTAGATTTTAACGTTGGTAACGTAGGCGAGCAACAGATTAAAGGTCAATTTACATTTATTGAAGACGGGGAACCTCTAGATATTCCTATTGTAGGTAACTATGTGGTTGTGCCAAGACCAAATTCTGCTACGATTTCTGCAGATAAGATGAACGTTGTTTATCGTGGGGTTGCTAACCCAATGACAATTTCCTTTGCTGGTGTACCAGATAATAAAGTGAACGCTTCAGGCTCTGGTTTATCAAAAGGATCAGGTACTGGTAAGTATGTTATGAATCCAGGTACAGGTAGAGAAGTAACCATAAATGTTACAGCAACTCTAGACGATGGTAGCAATGTTAGTGATCAGCAAACGTTCAGAATTAAAGATATTCCAAAACCTACAGGAACTATTGCTAGTCAAGATGGTATTGTAAAACTACCAAAACGTAACGTTGAAATCGGTACGGTTGGCGCAAAATTAGAAGATTTTGTGTTCGACCTACCAATCAATGTCACATCGTTTAAGGTTAAAGTTCCAGGACAACCAACTGTTCAAGTTAATGGAACAAAAATGAATGCGCAAGCACAAGCCTCAATAACAAGAGCGAGACGTGGTGATATTATTCAAATTTTTGATATTAAAGCGTCTATTGAAGGAAACTCTAAATATCAATTAAAAGGTGTATCGCCTGTAACTGTAGAAATAACCAATTAAACACGGATTAAACAAAAGGTTATTTCAAAATAAAAAGAAAAATCCCAAATTAACACCAAATAAGATGAAACTAAAAAGCTTTTTATATATTGGATTAAGCGTATTAGCCGCAAATACAATGTTTGCGCAGACTAATATTCTTAACGCAAAAATACCAGAAGAAATTGGTATTAAAACGGAAGCCCAATTACTTCTAGATAATGATAAGCCACTTGAATATGGGTATGTTGGTGATAGAGATATCTTATTTTCAAAAATGACTTGGGAAAAAGTAGTCTTAGATGAACGCGCTAACTTTCCGTTATATTTTCCTATTGACACATTGAGTGGTAAGAACAGACGTTCATTATACCAAGTATTAATGGAAAATGTAAAAAGTGGAATGATTCCAAAGGTTTACGCGGATCCCTACTTTACGACAGAGCGAACTTTAAAAGACTTAGGGCCAACACTTAGAAAAGAAGATGTAACTGATGCAGGTATCGAATGGATGAATGCGGAAGGGGTCACTGACCGGTCTCTTGTGCCAGAAGAATTTGTGATACGTCGTGAAATTGGAGCTGCGGATATTAGTTCGTATTTAATAAAAGGTCTTTGGTTTTTTGATAAGCGTCAAGGGGAGTTAAAGTATCGCATATTAGGTATTGCACCTGCTGCACCAGACGTAAACTTTATTGACGGTGAAGATGAAGCTAACAAAGAGCCTATTGGTTTATTTTGGGTGTTTTTTCCAGAAGTAAGAGATATTTTGCACGATGCTAAGACATTTAATGACAAAAATAGTTCAGCACCGATCTCCTTTGACCATCTTTTAAATAGTAGACGCTTTAGTGGTATAATTTACCGAGAAGAAAATGTATACGGCGATAGAGAAGTAAAAGAATATGTAGCTGAAAATGCTTTAATGCAACTTTTAGAGTCAGAACGCATTAAAGATAAGATTAGAAACTTTGAACAAGATATGTGGAGTTACTAGTGAACACAACCTTGTAAAACATCAAACGCTCACTTTTTAAGTGGGCGTTTTGTATTTAGAGCTGTATGTTGAACAAATCTAGGTTGAGATGTTTTACCTTTGCCACGATGAAAAACATAGATTATATACTAGTAGGTTGTGGCTTGGCAAGCATTGCGTTTTGCGAGCAATTAAGAGCTAATAATAAATCTTTTGTAGTCTGTGACGATGCCTCACAAAAATCGTCTATTGTGGCCGCAGGATTGTATAATCCGGTAATTCTAAAACGATTTACTGAAGTTTGGCAAGCGAAAGAACAGCTTTTGGCCTTGTCAAAATTATATTCAAAAATTGAAGACGATTTAGATATTAAAATAGATTATAAACTTAGAATTCTCAGACGCTTTGCTTCCATAGAAGAACAGAATCTTTGGTTTAGTGCTATGGATAAACCCAGTTTAGAACCCTACCTATCACCGCAACTCATCAAAAATACAAATGTTTTGGTAGATGCGCCTTTTGGTTTTGGCGAAGTGTTACATGCTGGGCGTGTAGATACTGAAACCCTTATTAAAGCTTATAAATCGTTTTTACAAGAGACTAAAAGATTAATAGAAAGGCGTTTTGACTACGACAATCTACAAATTGAAGCTGATGTCATTTACTATGAAAACCTAAAAGCCAAGCACCTTATTTTTGCCGAGGGCTTTGGTGCGAAACAAAACCCTTATTTTAAAGATTGGCCTTTAAATGGTACTAAAGGGGAAGTCCTTACTGTGAAAGCTCCAGATCTAAAATTAGATTATGCCATAAAATCCAGTGTTTTTATAATTCCTATTGGAGACGATTTATATACCGTTGGTTCAACGTACAACCACAATGACAAAACCCATTCGCCTAGCCTTAAAGCTAGGGAAGAACTCCTTACTAAATTGCAAAGTTTTATAAAATGTAATTTTGAAGTTGTTGCGCATATGGCTGGGATAAGACCTACAGTAAAAGACCGAAGACCGTTGGTGGGGAGACCTTCAAATTTTAAAAATTTATATCTACTTAATGGTCTCGGCAGCCGGGGCGTGATGATTGCACCTTACGTTGCTGAGCAATTGTTTAGTTTTATTGAAAACGGCACACCTATAGATAAAGAAATAGATTGCAACCGCTTTAACTAATTAAGACTTCGTGCTTACTTTTTTGGCGAGTTCTTTGTCGTAACTCATAAAAAGATTAATCCAAATATTTCGAGATAAACGCATTATGATAGGCATAAAAGCCACTAAGGTTACTACAATGGCAATAAAGGCAGTAACAAGTGATAATTCTAAAATCACATAACTAATAATAAAAGCAGCCACGGCAAAAGCAATACCAACACCATAACTTACATACATAGAGCCATAAAAAAATGAAGGTTCTATTTTATATTTAGTTTGACAATGCGAACAATGATCGTGCATCTTCAAGATATCGGAAATTACATAGGGATTTTTGTTGGTGTACATAGATTCTTGGTGACATTTAGGACAGGCACCAAAAAGTATACTATAAAGTTTCATTCCTTTTCTAATCATAACTAAAACCTTTACTTTTGCGTTTTTTAAAACCATGCAAAGATAATTCATTATAATTCTAGCCTTGTAACATTTGTAACTTTTGTTGCAATTGTAACATTCAAAAAAATCTATGTTAAACATTCATAATTTATCTATAAGTTTTCAAGGAGAATATCTCTTTGATGAAATTACTT
>CAYMDB010000277.1:0-4590 GCA_964388865.1 uncultured Flavobacteriaceae bacterium | reverse complement strand
AAAATTGCGATTATCGGAAACAAACAGCTTGTTCGACCAATTTGAGACTCTTACAAATTCTATCTATGAACCATTAAGAGAAAAAGTAAGAGGATTAATGGCAAGTAGAGATATGGCTTTCAGAGATGCTTTACACGAAAAATTAAAAAATTACATCACGCATTTAACAACCGAAGAATTTGATAAGTTTCTTGGCGAAAAAAGTTTGGATTTAGAAGAACGTATTCTAAATAATATTGATGTCTTCAAAAGATTAAAAAATAGATAATGGAAACATATATTTATTTTGACATTGAACACGCAATTAGGACTCACGACTTTATTATAGAAAATTCAGGGGGAAATTCAGGAATAATTGAAATAGGTTAGGCTGAAAGTGTTTTAGAGCACATACAAAATGACCTCTATTATCCAGAATTTGAAGATAAATTAACTCACCTTGTTTTTTGCATAAATAAATTTCACGCTTTTTGTGATGGAAACAAACGAACTTCAATTGCATTAGGAGCGTATTTATTAGAAGTCAACGGAATAGAATACTGCATAGATAAATTCATTATTGAAATGGAAAATATTGCAGTATATGTCGCAGACAATAAAATTAGCAAAGACTTACTACACGAAATAATCTGTTCTTTATTGACAGAAGACATCTTTAGTGAGGAACTAAAATTGAAAATTATAGATGCTTTGAGCGAATAAATAACGTAGGGTTAAGAGGTATAAAAAAAATAGGCGAAGCAAAAATAAAATTAAGAGTTTTTGCTCAAATCAAAGTTTGTGATCAATAGAAAGTTCAGTGCTTCGAAATCGCCTACTTTTAATATACGAACCGTTATTATCCATACACTATCCATGGAGTATCCATAGGACATCCATAGGGTATCCATAGGAAAGCTTTCTGTTATAAATTATTATTAATTGTATGGATTCAGAAGTGAAACTATTTTTTAACCACTGCTCTACACCTTAAGGTTCAATATTCTGTTTAGCCATAACCTCAACCACATAAATTTCAAAGAATGAAAGGTATTAACTCGAAATTAGTCCAAAAAAAAAACCTACGCATTATACGCAGGTGTTTCAACCAACAAAACACTCAAAAAAATCATAACAAAGCATTAAAGGTCTCAATCCAAGTTTTAATTGAGTCTTGTTTAATGTGAACAAAACGTGTTAATGCTAGAGCTGATTTTATTTTATGTATTAAAACTTACATTTAAATTGACAAATTTTCTAAATATAATTACAGCTGTTGAACTTTACCATTCATCACCGGGCCTAACTCAAACGAACTCTCAAGCAATTCTGCTTTTAATGGAATTATTTGATTCGTTCTACCCGCAGCTTTAAAAATTTCTGCCACATGATAAAGTGCGTTTGGTTCAAATGTCTTTTCAAATACATGGTCATCGATTATTGAAATCGCTTTTTCTAAATCCCCTTTTTTGTAATAACTCCATGCCAATAAGTCATAAGAAGCTGGTGTAGGTCTATTGTTTACTTCGCGTTGGGCAATTTCTATAGCGTGCTCTGATAATAGCATTTCGTCGCTATAAACCATTGCAGTATAGGCATTATACATATCTCCGTAGTGAGCATTCCTAACGGCTTGATCATAATTATTTAGTGCCTTAGATTTTAAAGTTAGGTCATTGGTATATTCTGCTATTTCTGCCTTAAGCAAATCATAGTCGGGTGATTTATGATAGGTGTTTATGTGGTTCAATAGTTTTAAAGCTTCTTCTGGATTATTCTCGTAAGAGTATAATATCCACGCAATACCTTTCTTGGCGTAAGCATTATGAGGGTCTAAAGCTAAGGCTTTTAAATAGTTTTGATAAGATTTTTCAATAGCACCTGCATGGCCATAAAAATCAGCGAGATTAGTGTAAGTCCACTGTCTCATTTGGTCTAGGTTTGAAGACTCTGCAATATCTTGAGCGCTTTCCATATGTTTTATGGCCAGCTCTAAATTACCCTTGTGATCTTCCCATTTTGCTAAGCGAATGAGATAATCAAAATCAGATGGGTTTTTAATGTCTTTTAAATAAGCTTCGGCAAGAATATAATCTCCTAATTCGAGGTAAACATCAAATAGCATTTTTTTGGTTCCTGAAAGATTATCGCCAATTGCTTCGGCTTGTTTTAATAGGTCTAAAGCCTCCTTAAAGCGATGCTGAGAGATATAATTGGCTGCAAGACTTTTTAGATAAGAGCTGTTTTTATGAGTCGTTATTTTTACGGCTTTTAGAAGATCGTCTTCTGCCTGTATTAAGTATTTGATTTCGCCAGTAGTATCAAAAATAGAGGTTTGAGCATTGGCGCGTTTTACTAGGTATGGATATTGATTTGGGTTTTTTTCTAATTTATCAGACCAGAACTGTATATCAGAATGCAAGTCCTCTGTATTAAGGCTTGTCTCTAAATAAGCATTGTAGTCGTTAGGATTAACTACTGTTTTAGAGTCGCACGAAAACAGCACTCCTAATAAAATAAAAGGAAAGACTTTTTTTAGTATCATGAGTTTTTGTTTTTTAATGGTGTTTTTAAATAATTCTGAAGCAAAGCTTAAAGCCTCGCTTCAGAATTTTAACTTATTATCTTACCATGGCGAAGCCAAGTAAGGGAATGAACTTAAGAATGGTTTGTCATTGGCGTCTACATTATCATTAGATAATCCGGGATTTTCTGTAAAATCCTCACCGCCAAAAATTAATAATAGCTCTACAGTAATGACATCGTCTGCAAGCGCTCTTCCGGTTAGAACGTTAGTACCATCATAAAAGGTGGTCGTACCATCTAAGGAAACGTTGAGAACATCCGTAGCCAATAAGCCCGTGAATGCTGCAGCGTCTAAACCTAATGCATTTGTGTCGCCTGGATTTGAATATGCCGGACTTAAAGTTTCCAAATTGTTCTGAAACATCATTTGAAAAGCGACTCCTTGCTGAGAAGGAATTGTTGCGTTAAAATTGTCTTTCATGTCACTTGACACAAAAACAGTATTAACTGCTGGTCTTGCCATTTGGTCTTCCTGCACATAGTTTCCTGAAAAATCAGGACCTGTAGGTGTAGTTACATTGTCGTCGTCGTTGCTACAATTAACAGCGATAAAAGCCGTAAGAATTGCAACAGTAAATAATTTTATTTGATTTAATTTCATTTGTTCTAAATTTTATAGATTATTGTTTTCTTTTTGATTCAACCCAAGTATTAATAGTACCAGAACCACCAATCATTGATTTAGGAACCTCTATTACTACTGACATCACATTGGTACCAGCAAAAGTGTCGGAACCTGGATTATTAAAACTACTAGCCTCTCCACCAATAATTTGTCCGAAGCGTGCGAAGTCCATAAAAAATGGATCATCTCTAGGACCAGCAAATGCTGAAATGCCACCTGTAGTTTGAATAATTGCAGATGCTCCATAAGGTGTAACATCTACTACTACTTGATTAGCTGTCGTAGTAACAACCGAACTATTTAATCCTGTTTGGCTTGGTGCCGTTGGACCAAATACATACATTTTACCATTTCTTGGTGTAGCTTGAATGACTAAGTCTTCAACATTGTCATTGTTAGTGTCAATATTAAATTCAATTAACACATTCTCATCAAATGCTGCGTTGCCAGTATTGCTTGGGGACATAAGTCCTTGGACATTGGCAACAAATACAATATTTGATGTGTTTTCACCTTGAAAGGCGTAGAAATCTGTGATATCACTTGTACCACCTTGTACTGCAGGAGCATCGATGTGATCTGCAGCAATTGCAACGAATGTTGCAATACCTAATACTGCTGTTGCGATTAAAAATTTTGTTTTTTTCATAATTTTGAGATTTGTTATTTATTGTGTCTCTGTTCTACCTACGAGAAATTTGAGAAGTGGGTTTTGTTAAAGTTTTGTTAACATCAAAAACCGACCTTTTTTAGTCTGAAAATTGAAATGTTGCTTCGGTTAGTACCGCGTTAATAGAGATCGATTGGTAACTAAATGGAGAAAAAAAGGCTAGATTATAATTTAAAGCCTAAAGTGGTCAAGGTAAGATTCCTAAATGCCTACAACATAAAATAATTTGATCACGTATTAAATAAATACCTATTAATTCAGGCATTTGACGACTGCGTGTCGTGATCCTTCAAAATTTTAAATCTTTGCAAAAATGCTATCAAAACCTAATAAATTTCCTATTTTGCAGTATCATTTTGCTATAAATTAGCAGTTCTACACTAAAATAAGGTTATGTATAAAGTAAAAGTGAATGCAACTCATAGTTTCGATATCTCCAAAGAAACTATGGAGACCCTTGATGCTATCCAAACATCAGCGCATAAGTATCACATTATTGAAGATCATATAACGATAGAAGCTTCCATTTTAAAATCAAATTTTCACAAGAAAACCTATAGCGTTAAAGTCAATAATAACACCTATGAGGTCGCTATTAAAGATGCTTTAGATCAGCAAATTAAAGCTTTAGGATTTGAGGTCGGACTCCTCAAACAAGTCAACGATATTAAAGCACCAATGCCCGGACTAATTATCATCTTCTTTGACCTCTTGACCGGGCTTTACATGA
>CAYMDB010000276.1:0-4594 GCA_964388865.1 uncultured Flavobacteriaceae bacterium | reverse complement strand
CGATAAAGAAGGACAAATGTATTATGTGACCGAGGATAATTTATATTTAATTCCAACGGCCGAAGTGCCCGCTACCAATATTTTTAGAGATTCACTTTTAAACGAAAGTGATTTACCTATTAGCATCACAGGTTACACTCCTTGTTTTAGACGTGAAGCTGGTAGCTATGGTGCCGATGTAAGAGGTCTTAATCGTTTACATCAATTTGATAAAGTTGAAATTTTACGTATTGAGCATCCCAATAAGTCTTACCAGGCTTTAGAGGGCATGGTTGAACACGTGAAGGGCCTCTTGAAAGACCTAAAATTGCCATTCAGAATTTTAAGATTATGCGGAGGCGATTTAGGGTTTACCTCAGCTTTAACCTTCGATTTTGAGGTATTTTCTACAGCACAAGAGCGTTGGTTAGAAGTGTCTTCAGTCTCTAATTTTGAAACCTTTCAAGCCAATCGTTTAAAATTGCGTTTTAGAAATAGCGACGGAAAAAATGAACTCTGCCATACTTTAAATGGAAGTTCTTTGGCCTTACCTCGTGTCTTGGCAGGTATTTTAGAAAACTATCAAACTGAAAACGGCATAAAAATTCCTGAGGTGTTAGTGCCTTACACGGGCTTCGACCTCATTTCTTAGGTCTACAAAACGTCATCTTTTTATAGAAAATGTTAAAAAAATAATCATTTCATCGTTTTTTTTGGTATTTCTTCGTTTATCACTGTTTTTTTTCAGAAGTTAGCATACCGAATTTATGACTCAACCGAATTATGAAAAATTTAAAGCGCATCGTATTACTCGTCGCCTTAATTGTTATGGTAAGCAAAGTCTTATTCTAACCTTTATTGAGGCTGTGCAACACATAAAAAATACCAGTGCAGAATAATTGAATCATTTTATAAAGAACAATGGTTAATAGCACATTTATTTTGTTGGTAAAAATGCTTAAACATTACGTTTAAGCATTTTTTTTATAAAAACATTTACAATATCTCGATGCGGCATTTGTTATATTTACAAAAATTGTAGCATGAATAAAGGCCTTTTCGTTTTACTTCTCATAGTTGGACTCAACATTGGTTTCGCTCAAAATAGTGAAGCCTTAGCCGATAGTTACTACAAGCGCAGTGAATTTAAAAAGGCATTGGTGATTTATGAAAATCTCAATAAGGAGCAACCTTACAGCTACAATTACATCTTTAAACTCATCAACACCTATCAACAATTAGAACAATTTGACGCCGTTCAAAACCTAGTTGTGCAACACTTAGAAAACAGACGACATCCAATTTTGGTCTTAGAATTAGGCTACAATTACCAACTTCAAGACAGCCTAGCCAAAGCCAACACCTATTATGAAGAGGCCATTACTTACGTCGATGAAAATCCGAATTATGTTTACAGTATCGCTAAAAAATTTGAAGACCACTCCCTTTTAGACCAAGCCATAAGAGTGTATAACAAAGGGCAACTTTTAAGTCCAGAAAAAGATTACAGTATTCAATTAGCCCGTATTTACGGTGACCAAGGTGATATTGAAAAGATGTTTAGCAGTTACATTGAATATGTTGCGTATAAACCGCACTATTTAAATAGTATTAAACGCGCTATTAGCGACTTTATTTCTGAAAACAGCTCCAATGAGAACAACACCTATTTAAGGCGTTCCTTATTAAAAAAAATACAGCAAGAACCCAATGCCTATTGGTATGAAATGTTGAGTTGGTTATACGTACAAGAAAAAGCTTATAACAAATCTTTTATTCAGGAGAAAGCACTTTTTAAACGCAATCCGGAAAGCTTAGATCGTATTATTGAATTGGCTGTTGCAGCGCATAATGATAATGACGACGAAACCGCCAAAGACATATTTAACTATATCATTGAAACTACACAAGATGCCACAACGGCTTTGACTGCCCATCAATATATTTTAGAAATCGATACGGAAAATGCCTCTGAGAAAGAGCTAAACACTATAGATACTGCTTACAACACCTTGTTAAACGATTTTGGGAAATCAGAATTAACCATTCCGCTACAGCTTGCTTATGGAAAGTTTTTAGCCTTTAACAGAAAAGATACGGAAACAGCTTCGGCATTTCTGCGACAAAGTTTAACGCTTACTATTTCAGAAATTCAAGACGCTAAGGTGAAATTGCTATTAGCCGATATTTTAGTGCTTCAAGAAAAATTTAATGAGGCTTTAATTTTCTATTCTCAAATTCAGGCGAATTTAAAAAATAGTACCATTGCTCAAGAAGCCCGTTTTAAAGTCGCGAAGACCAGTTACTACAAAGGGGACTTTGATTGGGCAGAATCG
Source organism: uncultured Flavobacteriaceae bacterium (assembly GCA_964388865.1). Classification (GTDB taxonomy): domain Bacteria; phylum Bacteroidota; class Bacteroidia; order Flavobacteriales; family Flavobacteriaceae; genus Winogradskyella. The sequence goes on along the minus strand of CAYMDB010000276.1, from coordinate 2,279 downwards.
CAACTTAAAATTCTGAAGTCCTCTACATCACAGTTAATTGCCAATGATGCTTTAGATTTAAAATTATTAATTTCTGACAACAAATATGAAGACAGCCTTCAAACCGCTCTAAAATATTACGCCAAAGCAGATTTATTTGCCTTTCAAAACAAAACAGATGAAGCCATTGCGCTTTTAGATAAAATTTTAGAGGAACATAAAGGAGAAAGCATCACCGACCAAGCTTTGTATAAACAAGCCAAACTTTTCGAAAAAAAGAAACAATACAACAAAGCCGAAGCTAATTTTTTAGAAATTATTAAAAATTATAAAGACGGTATTCTAGCAGACGATGCGCATTACTATTTGGCGGAACTTTACAACAACCAGCTCGCCAAACCTGAGGACGCAAAGCAACTCTACGAGACCATTATTTTTGAACACGAAGACAGCATCTATTTTATCGAAGCGCGGCGCAAATTTAGAATGCTGAGAGGGGATTTGATTGAATAAATTCCAAATTTCAATAATACAATTACCAAAATCTGATTTTCAAAAGACCAAACAATGATCATATACAACGTCACCGTTAACATAGATAAAAGCATTCACAAGGAATGGCTCGTTTGGATTAAGGAACATATCCCTCAAGTATTGGCTACAGGAAAGTTTACTGAGGCTAAACTCACAAAAGTCTTGGTTGATGACCCTGAAGCAGACACCTACTCTATTCAGTACAGAGCGCAGTCAAGAGCGGCTTTAGATGCTTATTATTTGGAAGATGCCAAGCGATTGCAACAAGAGGGCTTGCAACGTTTTTCTGATAAAATGTTAGCATTTAGAACTGAGCTCGAAGTAGTGGATGAGTATTTTATCAATTTGGAATAAGCGTCGTAAAGAGAAATAGTATTAATTAATGCTCAAGACTTCGAGTCTCTAAGTCGCTCTGTGTATCTTTGTTTATCACTTAATTAAAAACCATCCTGTACACGTGGCAAATCAACATCAAGTAAGAGCAAAAAAACATTTAGGACAACATTTCTTAGAAGATGAATCTATTGCCCAAAACATAGCTAATAGTTTGTCTTATGTTGGCTATGACGATGTGCTTGAAATTGGACCAGGTATGGGAGTCTTAACCAAATACCTGCTCAAAAAAGACATTACAACCTACGTCATTGAAATTGATACAGAATCGGTTGCTTATCTAAAAAGCAATTATCTACATTTAGCGGCTAGAATTATTGAAAAAGACTTTTTAAAATACGATTTAAGTCTTGTGTTTAAAGACAAACCTTTCGCCATCATTGGAAATTTTCCATACAATATATCCTCTCAAATTCTCTTTAAAACATTAGAACTGCGTCATCAGATTCCTGAATTTTCAGGTATGTTTCAAAAAGAAGTGGCCTTGCGAATTTGCTCTAAAGAAGGCTCAAAAGTTTACGGTATTTTATCCGTATTAACGCAGGCATTTTACGATGCCACCTATTTATTCACAGTACCACCAACGGTTTTTAATCCGCCTCCGAAGGTAGATTCTGGTGTTTTACATCTTAAACGCAAAGACAATTACACCTTGCCTTGCAATGAGTCGTTATTTTTTAGAGTCGTAAAAACTGGATTTCAGCAACGTAGAAAAACATTGCGTAACAGTTTAAAAACCTTCAATCTGTCTGATAATTTAAAAGCAAATACTATATTTGGGCAGCGTCCAGAACAATTAAGCGTTTCAAACTTTATTGAACTGACGCAATTAATTGAGCGCGACCAAAATGAGCACTAAAGCACAAGATAAAAGTTATACTAATTTTCATTTTAAAGTTAAACTATAAAACACGAACTAATTTAAGTGGAAGAAATTCAAGATAATAATGCAAAATTTCAGCTTAGCGATGAACTCATTGAAAAGGTAGAGGTTCTTATTGAATATCAAGACGATAAGGAATTAAAACTACTTTTACATGAATTTCACTACGCGGATATTGCCGAAATTCTTGATGAACTCGATGTTGAAGACGCCATCTATATTATAAAACTTTTAGATTCTGGTCTAACGTCTGACGTCCTCATGGAGCTCGATGAAGACATTAGAGAAAATATTCTTAAAAATCTATCGGCCAAAGAAATTGCAGAAGAGATTGAAGAATTAGATACGGATGATGCAGCAGACATCATTGCCGAGTTACCCGAGGAGCGCCAATCTGCGGTTATCTCGCATATTGAAGACGAGGAGCATAGAGATGAAATTACCGAACTTTTAGCCTATGATCACGATACTGCAGGTGGGCTAATGGCCA
>CAYMDB010000275.1:0-4599 GCA_964388865.1 uncultured Flavobacteriaceae bacterium | reverse complement strand
AGTAATGGCGCCGATTTGCGTTATGGAAATAGAAGAGGTATTACTCGCCAAAATGGTATCTTCGCTACAAGACTCATCTAACTGCTTAAATATTTTTAGTTTTAAATCGACATTTTCAGTGGCGGCTTCCACAACTAAACTCGCGTATTCAACTCCTTCGGCGATATCGGTAAATACGGTGATATTCTCTAACGTAGCAGTTTTTTCAGCTTCTGTTATTTTTTCTTTGGACACCATTCGATCTAAATTTTTTGTGATGGTTTCAACCCCTCGCTTTAAAGATGCTTCACTAATGTCTATAAGTTGAACTTTAAATCCGCATTGCGCAAAAGTATGGGCAATTCCGTTTCCCATGGTTCCTGCTCCTATAACTGCTATATTTTTCATTGAATAGATAATTTTTTATTCCCACGATTGTGGGAAAGTTATTTAAGTAATAAAATTTATTTCAAAAAATTGATGTGATCGTTTTATGATGTCTTCGCTTAAGTAAGCGCTAAAACTGATTGATAATCATGGTTGCTATCCGAAGGGCTTCTGTGCCATCATGAAGGGTTACAACAGGTTTCGTGTTATTATTGATAGCATCAGCGAAGGTTTCTAACTCGTCTAAAATTGCGTTGTTATTCGTGATTTCAGGATTGTCGAAATAGATTTGTTTTTTTACTCCTTCTGCATTTTGAAGAATCATATCAAAGTCGCCAGGTTGTTCTGGTGCATCTTTCATTTTAACGACTTCGCATTTTTTTTCTAGGAAGTCAACAGAGATATAAGCATCTTTTTGAAAGAAACGCGTTTTTCTCATATTTTTTAATGAAATACGACTCGCAGTGAGATTGGCTACACATCCATTTTTGAATTCTATACGTGCGTTCGCAATATCTGGTGTTTCACTTACAACTGAAACTCCGCTCGCTGAAACGTGCTTTACAGGCGAATTTACAACACTTAAAATAATATCAATATCATGAATCATCAAATCTAAAACCACAGGCACATCAGTACCTCTAGGATTAAATTCTGCCAAACGGTGCGTTTCAATAAACATCGGGTTGTCAATTAAATCTTTAACTCCAGTAAAGGCAGGATTAAAACGCTCAACATGACCAACCTGACCTTTTACATCGTGCTCGGCAACAAGTGTTCTGATAGTTTCTGCTTCCTCTACAGTATTAGTAATTGGCTTTTCTATAAAGATGTGTTTTCCTTTTTTAATGGCTTTTTTCGCACAATCGTAATGAGAAAGTGTAGGAGTAACAATATCTACGACGTCAACGGCATCGATTAAATCATCAATATCTTCAAAATAAGTGTAACCAAATTCAGCAACCACAGTTTTCGCATTTTCAGAGTCCGAATCATGGAACCCCACGAGCTTATATTTTTGAGATTGGTTGAGAAGTCTAAGATGAATTTTACCAAGATGACCAGCACCAAGAACACCAACTTTTAGCATATTTTTCTGTTTTTAACAAAAATAGTTGTTTTGAATTAGAAATGTAAAAAACAATGTATAAAATACTGTGAAATTAGCAAGCAGATTTGATCTTCTTGCATAGCAATGCAAGCTTTTAGGTGTTCAACTTTTAGGCTTTACAGCTGTTTTTTTTTAAATCCTTCTTTCGCGAAATTGCAATTTGCTTTTGTTTGAAGTATTTTAGCCTAAACTAATTTTGGCTTTGAAGGATACATTTAAGCATCATGGTATGCGTCAGCAACTTGTTGATACGCTCATAAAAAAAGGAATCAAAGACGATCGCGTTTTAAAAGCTATCGGTAAAATTCCAAGACATTTATTTATGGATTCTGGTTTTATAGACCATGCGTATCAAGACAAAGCCTTTCCTATCGCAGCAGACCAAACCATTTCTCAGCCTTACACGGTGGCATTTCAATCTGAATTATTACAAATAAAACCTGGCGATAAAGTGCTTGAAATTGGAACAGGAAGCGGTTACCAATGTGCCGTTTTACTTGAACTTGGTGCCAGAGTCTACAGCATTGAACGACAACAAGAGCTGTTTAAAAAAACTTCAAAATTTTTGCCAAAAATTGGTTATCGTCCTAAGAAATTAATTTTCGGAGATGGCTATAAAGGGCTTCCGGAAGAAGCACCTTTTAATAGTATTATTGTAACTGCCGGAGCACCATTTGTTCCAAACCCTTTATTAAGTCAATTGGCAATTGGTGGACGATTGGTAATTCCTGTTGGTGATGCGGTTCAAATCATGACCTTGTTTGTTAGAAACGGGCCTAAAGATTTTGAAAAACATGAGTTTGGTGAATTCCGATTTGTCCCTTTACTTGAGGATAAGAATTAATTTTTCGATATTAATTTGTCGATTTTTTGAAGGCTTCGACACCACCAACAACAGGCAAAGTTAAAACTGTTTTATCCAGTTTTACGGTAAGTTCCGTTCCTGGTTGAGGATGTAAAGTAAATTCTTGATCGCTTGAGAAAATCATTAATCCTAATTGCTGTCCTTTACTAATAATTTGATCATCGGGTTGCAAATCAAAAGTAACCGTATAAAATTTTCCAGGTTTTAAATCTTCTTCTTTGGTTAAAGACTTATAATTTTTAGGATCTGCCCAACCACGAGTGATAATATTATCTGTAATCTTGGTGTCTTTATCGTCTTGCCAAGGTAGTGACACCAACCAAACCGATAAATTAGCTGCAGGCTTACTGCTCGATAACGTAACCGTTATTTGCGGAACTCCAGAAACATGAAGGTCTTGAGTTAATGTTGGCGACACGTAAAGCAAGCGGTGATTTTTATCATTAGACGTCGCTAAATCAGCACCACTAAATTCTACATTATCGGTAAAGGTTTCTGAAGTCGATTGCTGTACTTTTGAAGTCTCTAAAATTCCTGTACTGTAAGGGTAAAGTATGACATTTGAAGCATCAGGATTAGGAAAATCCTTATAAGCTGTTGGCTCTTGCATATTGTCGTTTTCTCTTACGATGTAGGCTTTGTTTTCTTCTTTGTCTACGCCATTCTCAATACCGTGCAAATATTTGGTAAACCATTTGTTCATCATCGATGTAGGCGGTGGACCACCATGGCCATTTTGATGGTAGAAAATCTGTGCAGGCAGACCTTTGTCTTTTGCGGCTTTATAAATGCGATAACTGTGTTCTGGCATTACATTCCAATCGTTAAAGCCATGAGACATTAATAAAGCGGCCTTCATATTGTCCATTTGATTGAGATAATCTCTACCTGACCAGAATTCGTTATAATCGCCAGTAATTCTGTCCATCCCATTTTTCATCTCAGTATCACGGATGGTTTTGTTATTATAAGCACGTTTGGCTTCGTCACCACTATGAACAAAATCATAAAGTACATCGATATCTTCGCCTAAATATCCACCTGGTGAACGCACCAAACCGTTTGAGCGGTAATAATGATAATAGGATGTATTTGGCGCAATAGGAATAATGACTTCTAAACCGTCAACACCTGTGGTTGCGGCTGCTAGAGGAATGGTTCCGTTGTAAGAGGTGCCGGTCATACCTACTTTTCCTGTTGACCAGTAAGCATTTACTTCTTCGTTTCCTCTGCGTTCTTTATAACCTTTTGCACGTCCACATAGCCAATCGATTACCGCCTTTGGTGCCAGGGACTCATTTGCTCCTCCAATGGTTGGGGCACCATCAGATAAACCTGTTCCTGGTGATGAGGAATGAACCACAATGTAGCCACGTGGCACCCATTTTCTGATATGAGAGTTTGAAATAACAGGACGTTGTCCGAGACGTTTCACTTCAGGGTGAAAACGTTCTTTTGCTGTTTCGCCGAGTTCATGTTTAACATCCCACATAGGGTCAGGTGCATCTGCTGCTACACCAGCGAAATAAGGACTAGATACATAAATAATTGGTAATTTTAAGCCTTCTGTTTCGGTTTGCTCTGCTCGTGTTACTGCAACATGCATGCGGTCTGGTTGTCCATCTCCATCGGTATCGAATTCTGTTTCTACCCAAAGATCATGACGAATCCATGTTTCAGGTTTGCTAAAAGCTTCAACAATTTGGGCTTCACCGTCTTTAAATATTGGTGTTGCTTTTTCAATAGTTTGCTGTGCCCAACCTACGAAAGTAAATGTAATGGCAATGGCTAAAACTGAAGTGGATTTGAAAGAACATGTCATACGAAAAGGAATTCATTGAATCGGTTATCAAAATACGAAAGAAAAATTAGAGCTCATTTTATGGTTTTATGCCTTCGGTAAATATTTTTCAGGAATTGGATGTTCTTCAGACTCTTGCATCCAATAGATGTTAATAATCCACCAGCGTAAACCGTCATGCATCAATTGAATACTGTTTATGCCTCTCATAAAAGGCTTTTCATCTGTCTTGTTTCTGTAAGATTCATAAGTACTAAAAACATGAGTCATGTTGCCAAAGGTTTCAACAGTTCTGTTGATTTCTATTTCATGAAATCCATTCTGCATTAACCAATCACCAGACGATTTGATATAGGCATCGGCGGTCATATAACGTGCAGAAGTTTGGCCATCTTCAGATTTACCAATTGGGATGAGTTTTGCATCTTTATGAAACAAATGTTTAAACACATCCCA
>CAYMDB010000274.1:0-4601 GCA_964388865.1 uncultured Flavobacteriaceae bacterium | reverse complement strand
TTAGAAAAATCGAAAAAGAGCCTAAAGGTCATTTATTTGTCACCTCAGGTCTCGGAGGCATGTCTGGCGCACAACCCAAAGCGGGCAATATTGCAGGCTGTATAACGGTTTGTGCTGAAGTTAACCCTAAAATCACACAAGTGCGATTAGACCAAGGCTGGATCGATGAAAAAATAGCAGATTTAAACGATTTGGTAACCCGCGTTAAAAAAGCCAAAGCCGAAAAAGAAACCATCTCAATAGCCTATTTAGGTAATATCGTCGATGTTTGGGAAAAATTTGATGCTGAGAATGTTAGTATTGAGTTAGGAAGCGATCAAACCTCACTTCATAATCCCTGGGCAGGCGGTTACTATCCTGTTGGACTATCCTTTGAAGCGTCCAACACAATGATGGCGAATAAACCTGAAGAATTTAAAGAAAAGGTTAAAGAATCGCTGCGTCGCCATGCCAGAGCCATCAATCAACACACCGCAAAAGGCACCTATTTTTTTGATTACGGCAATGCCTTTTTGCTAGAAGCCTCACGCGCTGGTGCAGACGTGATGTCTGAAAACCCTACAATAGGTCGCGAGTTTAAATACCCAAGCTACGTACAAGATATTATGGGGCCTATGTGTTTTGATTATGGTTTCGGACCCTTACGCTGGGTTTGTGCTTCTGGCAAACCTGAAGATTTAGCCAAAACTGATCAAATTGCCTGTAAGGTTTTGGAAGACATCATGAAGCATTCCCCTGAGGAAATTCAACAACAAATGGCGGACAATATCAAATGGATCAAAGGCGCGCAAGACAACAAATTAGTCGTAGGCTCCCAAGCCAGAATCTTATACGCCGATGCCGAAGGTCGAATGAAAATTGCAGAAGCATTTAATAAAGCCATCAAAAATGGGGATATTGGTTTTGTTATTTTAGGCCGAGACCATCACGATGTTTCAGGCACCGATTCACCTTACAGAGAAACCAGCAACATTTACGATGGCTCTCGTTTTACGGCAGATATGGCCATGCAAAACGTCATCGGAGACAGCTTTCGAGGGGCGACCTGGGTAAGCATTCACAACGGTGGAGGCGTTGGTTGGGGAGAGGTGATAAACGGCGGATTTGGTATGGTTCTTGATGGTAGTAAAGAGGCCTCTAAACGCCTCAAGCAGATGTTGTTTTGGGACGTTAACAACGGTATTTCAAGACGGAGCTGGGCACGAAATGAAGGAGCCATCTTCGCCATAAAACGAGCCATGGAAATGGAACCCAATTTAAAGGTCACAATACCTAACCTCGTGGATGATCAACTATTAGAAACATTTTAAAAAAAAGCCATATGAAAAATCTAAAACACCTTTACCACAACCTAGTGAGCACAGCGGTCGTTGGTAAAAATCCAAAACAATTACTACCTATGCTCATATTTTCTGTGATGCTTAGCTCATGTAGCTCTGTAAAAGTTGCAGCCGACTACGATAGAGAAGCCAATTTTGATAATTACAAGACTTTTGCCTTTTTTAAACCCGGAATTGACAAGGCTGAAATTAGCAGTCTCGATAAACGAAGAATCCTAAGAGCGATTGAAACCGAACTGATGGCTAAAGGCTATACCAAATCTGAAGATCCGGATATGTTAGTGAGTATTTTTACTAAATCTAACCAACGTGTAGATATCTACAATAACGCTTGGGGCGCTGGTGCTTGGGGCTGGGGCGGCTACGGCGGTTGGGGCTGGGGCCCTGGTTTTGGTTGGGGACCTGGTATGGGCTGGGGAGGCAGCCAAGTGTCAACAAGTACCGAAGGCATGTTGTTTATCGATTTAATCAATACGGAGAAAAAAGAACTCATCTGGCAAGGTTCAGGAACCGGCTATTTAGTCACCTCTAATGTTGATAAAAAAGAGGCTAGAATTAAAGAATTTGTATCTAAAATGTTGGAGCAATTTCCACCAGAAAAGAAATAACAGAACACGTTAAAAAGAACAAAAGCACTGATTTAATTATCGGTGCTTTTTTTGTTTGGATTTAGCTCATAACACGAAACTATTTTTTTAACAAGTATCACTTTAAAAACGACCGCACTCGTTCAATGAGCGCATTGGAGTCTCCAAATAATTTATGCAGAAATTTAGGATAAACATTCTTAATATTATGAAGTTGAAGCGAGCCTTAAGATCTTAAAAAAAGAATTCTTTTTTTTTAACTTTCAAATTTAAAGGGATTAAATTATATTTAAGGCTGTTATAATTAGTTAGCAATCAGACTAAATTAGCCCAGAAATCAACAAAAAAACAAGATTTTAACAAGGGCATCAAAAATATAGGAACTAAAACTAAATGAAAAAATCAATCCAATTAATCTTAACAACTGTATTAGTATGCTCATTTTTCACTCTAAACGAGAGTTTTGCTTGCACAAGAGTCGTTTATCACGGAACTAACGGAACAATTATCACGGCGCGTTCAATGGATTGGAAAGATGACATTCCTGCAAATCTTTGGATTTTTCCTAAAGGTATGGATAGAAACGGCGAGGTGGGCACAAGCTCAATAAATTGGAAATTAAAATACGGAAGTGTTATTACAAGTTCGTGGGATATTGCCACCTCGGACGGAATGAACGAAATGGGGCTCGTAGGTAATTTGCTTTGGTTAGCCAAGTCAACTTATCCCAAATTCGAGAAAGATAAAAACACACCGGGTTTATCCCTTTCACTTTGGTTACAATACGTTTTAGATAATTTTTCAACGGTTGAGGAAGCGGTTAAAGAATTAGGTAAGGAAGAATTTGTGGTTGCATCTGCAGATATCCCTGGAACGGATAAATTCGCCTCCGTACACTTATCAATTTCCGATAAAACAGGTGATAGTGCCATATTCGAATATATAGATGGCACGTTGGTTATTCACCATGACAAGTCCTACGTAACAATGACAAATTCCCCTATTTTTGAGGAACAACTCGCCATTAACGCCTACGGGAAAGGTATTCCTGGTACAATTATGTTGCCCGGAACAAATAGAGCTGCGGATAGATTTGTAAGGGCGTCTTATTATATTGACGCTATACCAAAGACAGATAATACAAGAGTCGCTATTCCAAGCGTTTTTAGTGTCATCAGAAACTGCTCCACACCCTTAGGCATTTCATCCCCAATGGAACCAAACATTTCATCTACGCGATGGCGCACTGTTGCTGACCAGAAAAATTTAGTCTATTACTTTGACAATGTACTAAATCTAAATGTGGTCTGGGTAGAGTTTAGCAAAATTGGTTTCAGCGAAAATGCTGAGGTCAGAAAGCTTAGTTTAGATCATAATGAAAACTATTCAGGGGAATCGTCTATGAATTTTAAAAATGCCAAAGCCTTTAAGTTTGCTGGATTAGAATAAGCGATGAATTTATTTAAAAATAAAAAGCCCAAATCGCTAATATCGGCGAAAAGGCATTGGGCATTAAGTGCTTAATTGAAGCAAAATTAAATAAAACAAGGCTCGGTGCTAAATTAAAAGACTTGCATATCACTCTAATAACTAAGCATAGCCGAGAATCCCTTTGTTCCACTAAAACGGCGAGTGACGCACTCATGTCTTGAAATACTGTCAATAAAGATTTCTAGGAATCTTAAGTTCTTCAACATTCGTAAATTGATGATAAGTGTCATGCTATCACATTGATAAACAAAAATATAATAGGTTTACCTATAAAAACCGAGGATACAATTATATTTGTTTTGATATAAAGAGTTGCCATTAATACAACAAAAATCATCCTGACATCAAAATTCTTAAATTGATTTGGAAAATGTTATCCAATTAGCTAACTTTGTGAAAAATTAAATAAGTTAAATTGAGTGAATTCAAACGCAATATTGAAATCTATAAAAATTACTTTTGGGACTTCTACAACAAACAGAATTTAAAAGTTCAAAACAAAATAGATTGGACAGTAACTTTTATTCAAAGTACTAAAATTGTACCTGAAAAGTATTTTAAACATTTAACTAAAACTGATGGACTTTGGGAAATCAGAGTATCTGCTAATAATGGAATTTTCCGAATCTTCTGCTTTTTTGACAAAGGAAATTTGATAGTATTGCTGAGTGGATTCCAAAAGAAAACTCAAAAAACACCAAAATCGGAAATCAAACGAGCTGAAAAACTTAAACGAGAATATTATGAAAACAAAAAATAATGTTACAAATTGGGACGAACATTTGGACACCAAATACGGAAAAAAAGGAACTGACAGCCGAGAAAAATTCCAAGAAGAATTTGAAGCTTTTAAAATTGGAGTTTTAATTCAAGAAGCTAGAAAGAGTAAAAACCTTACTCAACAACAACTTGCTGACAAAGTCGGAACAACTAAGAGTTATATTTCACGAATTGAAAATAATGCTAGTGATATTCGACTTTCTACTTTGATGCGAATAATTCGAGAAGGATTGGGCGGAAGTTTGAAATTATCGCTAAACGTTTAATCGCGGTAAAAAGTACTAATGGCAACAACGGCTATAGTTTATTGCTAGGTCACTGCCGACTTACGAAAATTCCTTCGGAATATTCTATCTGTGATTTTTTGCTATCTTAGTGCCGAGACACGCAACAAACCATAGCC
>CAYMDB010000273.1:0-4638 GCA_964388865.1 uncultured Flavobacteriaceae bacterium | reverse complement strand
TTTCTATATTCTATGAATCTATATTCGATCTTCTATACTCGCAACCCGAACTAAAATTACACAAAGACTCAAGGAGTTCGAGTGTTAATTTTTTTTTGACACGGATTTCACTGATTTGCACTGATTCCTCATGCCTAATCCCTAATCCCTCACAGCTCACCACTCATAGCTAACCACTAAACCCCTCCAAGATACCCCAGCACATTAGCCTCGATCCTATTCTGAATATCGGAAACATCCGCTTTTACGAAGGTTTCGCCTGTAATGTTTTCGTATAACTCTATATAACGCTCGCTAACGCTTTCAATATAGGCATCACTCATAAAAGGTACAGTCTGACCTTTTAATCCTTGAAAGTTATTGGAAATTAACCATTGTCGTACAAATTCTTTTGACAATTGCTTTTGAACTTCACCTTTATTTTGGCGTTCTTTATAGCCATCGGCATAAAAATAACGCGAAGAATCTGGGGTATGAATCTCGTCAATGAGAACAATTTTACCGTCTTTAGTTTTCCCGAATTCGTATTTGGTGTCGACTAAAATTAAACCACGTGCTGAGGCAATTTCAGTACCGCGTTGAAATAATTTTTTGGTATAATCTTCCAAGATATCATAATCGTCTTTTGAGACGATGCCGCGTTTTATAAGGTCTTCTTTTGAAATATCCTCATCATGATCGCCATGTTCTGCTTTTGTTGCAGGTGTAATAATAGGATTTGGAAATTTGTCATTTTCTTTGAGGCCTTCTGGCATTTCAACACCACAAAGTGTTCGTTTTCCTGATTTGTATTCGCGGGCAGCGTGACCCGACATATAACCACGAATCACCATCTCCACTTTAAATGGTTCGCACAAATGACCCACGGCCACATTAGGATCTGGTGTTGCTACCAACCAATTTGGTACTATATCTTCGGTCGCTTTCATCATTTTGGTAGCAATCTGATTTAGAATTTGACCTTTATACGGAATGCCTTTTGGCATTACTACATCAAAAGCGCTTAAACGGTCTGTGGCTACCATTACGAGTTGCTCATCGTTGATGTTATACACCTCTCTTACTTTGCCTTTGTAAACACTTTTTTGATTTGGAAACTTGAAATTGGTAGCTATTATGGTATTGCTCATCACCCTTTTATTATTTTACGTTATTGTTTTTGTTAACCTTAAGCCCTAGCCCAGATTGAAGCGGCATCCTTTTTTGCCATTAAAAGCAAAAAAGATATAGCGGAAAGCTGGAAATAGCTTCAAATTATAAAACCTTTGGAAACATCTTGCGTTGGCGGTATTCTAATCGCGATTCTCGATGTTTTTGTAGGCCTCAATAACTTTCTTGACTAATTTATGACGAATAACATCTTTGTCATCTAAGTAAATCATGCCAATACCCTCCACATTTTGAAGCACAAGAAGCGCTTCTTTGAGTCCGGATATGGTGCGACGCGGCAAATCGACCTGACCCGGATCTCCAGTCAATAAGAACTTTGCATTTTTACCCATCCGTGTTAAAAACATTTTCATCTGGGCATGCGTTGTGTTCTGGCCTTCGTCTAAAATCACAAAAGCGTTATCTAAGGTACGACCGCGCATAAAGGCCAATGGTGCAATTTGAATGATGCCTTTTTCAATATGACTTTCTAATTTTTCTGGCGGAATCATATCGCGTAATGCATCGTATAAAGGTTGCATATAGGGATCTAATTTTTCTTTTAAATCGCCGGGCAAAAAACCGAGATTTTCACCAGCCTCAACCGCAGGTCTGGTTAAAATAATACGCTTCACCTCTTTATTCTTAAGAGCTTGAACAGCCAAAGCCACACCGGTATAGGTTTTTCCAGTACCTGCCGGACCGATTGCAAATACCATATCGTTCTTACGCATACTTTCTACTAGCTTGCGCTGATTGACGGTTTGTGCTTTAATCAGTTTACCGCCAACCCCATGCACTAGAACTTCACCACTTTTTGCAGATGTGTTGTAATCTTCGCTACTCTGACTAGTCAATACACGCTCAATGGTGTTCTCATCTAGTTTATTGTATTTACCAAAATGTTTCATGAGCATGGTCATGCGATGATCAAATTCTTCGAGCAGATCTTCATCGCCATAGGCCTTTAATTTATTGCCTCTAGCTACAATTTTAAGTTTAGGAAAATATTTTTTAAGGAGTTCAATATTTGCATTTTGGGCACCGAAGAATTCTTTAGGAGTTATTTCTTCGAGTTCTAGGATAAGTTCGTTCAAAAGCGTGCTTTATTAATGTGTTAATCTGTTATCTTTTATTAGTTTTGTGTACACGCAAATCTAGCAATTTTAAGAGCATAATATTCAAAAAAATATCAACAATCAAGAGATGGCAATAATCACTTTAACGACTGATTTTGGCGAAAAAGATCACTTTGCTGGTGCCACTAAAGGGGCAATTTACAGTGAACTTCCGGACGTTAAGATTGTGGATATTTCGCATTCCATTTCCCCTTTTGACATTTCTGAAGCGGCGTATATTATTTTAAATGCCTATCGTAGTTTTCCAAAAGGAACCATTCATATTATAGGAATAGATTCTGAGTTAAGTCCTGAAAACAAACACATTGCAGTAAGTTTAGATGATCATTACTTTATATGTGCTAACAATGGTATAATGAGCATGATTTGCTCGGAGATTGCCGCAGAAAAGATTGTTGAAATCAATATACACGATAAGGTTGAAACCAGCTTCCCGGTTTTGGATGTCTTTGTAAAAGTGGCTTGCCATATTGCCAGAGGAGGTACCTTGGAGGTTATCGGAAAAGTTATTAACACCATTAAACCAATTAAGAATTTAGCTCCTTTTGTTAATGATGAACAGAACCAAATTATAGGCTGTGTTATTTATATCGATAACTACGGAAATGTGGTGACCAATATTAGAAAGAAATTTTTTGATAACGTTCAGAAAACTAGACCTTATGTCGTTTCTGCGCGAAGCCATAAATTTAGTAAGATTTTTAATAAATATAGCGATGTTGTAAATTTTGACCTCGAAGAATCAGAACGCCATGATGAAGGCAAAGGTTTAGTTGTCTTTAACTCCTCAGGATATTTAGAAATTGCTGTTTACAAAAGCAATTGCACCACTGTGGGCAGTGCGTCTACCTTAATGGGATTAAAACCTATGGATACGGTAACCGTAAACTTTACTCCAGTTGTTATCAATTTACCAAATGAACAGCGCCTGAGATAAACCAGCTTTTTTTAAACGTAAGTTACTATAAATGTTACACTGAGCGCAGTCGAAGTGTCTAGAAAAAAAATCTATGTTAGTAAGAATTGTAAAAATGAGTTTTGAACCCACAAGGATTGAAGAATTCTTGGCTAATTTTGAACTTAACAAAGCTAAAATTCGAAATTTTGAAGGTTGTGCCTTGTTAGAGCTGTATCGCGACCAGAATAACACCAATATCTTTTTCACTTATAGTTATTGGAATTCTGAAGCTGATTTAAATGCCTACAGACAGTCCGACTTATTTAAAAGCGTTTGGTCAAAAACAAAACCATTGTTTAATGCAAAACCTGAAGCTTGGAGTGTGGATAAGTTGGTGAGTTTAGACTAATTTTAAAAATGAATATTAAAAACTAACATGTTAGCAATTTTAAAAAAAGAAATAAACACCTTCTTTGCCTCTCCAATTGGTTATTTGGTGATTGGCGTATTTTTACTTTTAAACGGCTTGTTTCTATGGGTCTTTAAAGGCGAATTTAATCTTCTAGATAATGGCTTAGCGAGCTTATCATCGTTCTTTTTGATGGCACCTTGGATTCTGATTTTCCTTATTCCTGCCGTAACCATGCGAAGTTTTAGCGATGAAAAAAAACAAGGCACCTTAGAATTGTTGGTCACAAAACCCATTTCTCATTTTCAAATTGTTTTAGGTAAGTATTTTGGAGCTCTTGTTCTTATTATAATGGCCTTAGTTCCGACCATATTGTATGTTTATACCGTTTCAACATTAGGAAATCCTGAAGGGAATTTAGATATGGGAAGCACAACAGGGTCTTATTTCGGACTGCTATTCTTAATTGCGGCGTACACATCAATTGGTGTGTTTGCCTCTACCCTATCCGATAATCAGATTGTGGCTTTTATTGTGGCTGTATTTATATGCTTCTTTTTCTATTTCGGATTTGAAGGCATTTCTAATTACAATCTTTTTGGAGGACTTATCTATATGGAAAATCTCGGGATGGCATCACATTACCACAGTATGAGTCGCGGCGTTATTGATACCAGAGATTTGGTCTATTTCATCAGCATCTCCGTAGCATTTTTAGTGTTCACTAAACTTAGAATTCAAAATTAAAAATAATGATTATAACTCCTTTATTTGTCATTTTTTTGATCATTGTATTTGTATTGCTCTTTCTCTTCCTAAATACCGTAGATAAGCGAAAATGGCTATCGGCACTCATCAGTGTAGTGCTCACCCCTTTTGTGTATTTTTTTATGTTTTATCCGTTTCTAAATATTATCAGCAGTTACCATCATCAAAAGTATTTTGATAGTGAGGCATGGATAGACCAACCTGCTTTACGCTATGAAATGATTAACAGCACCATTAAAACAACTTCCGGATGATTGGCGGCAATACTGTGAGCG
>CAYMDB010000272.1:0-4652 GCA_964388865.1 uncultured Flavobacteriaceae bacterium | reverse complement strand
TGAAAGACGACGCTTATGCGTAATCTCTGCAAGAGGATTAGTTTGATCCATAAATTGAGACAATTGGTTTGTACCAAAGAAGGAATTAATAACGGAAGACAAAGTCTTTGCATTAATTAAATCTATTGGAGTAAACACTTCGTTATCACGTACGTTCATACGCTCACGAATCGTTCGCGCCATACGCGCTAAACCAACGCCAAACTGAGATGATAACTGCTCACCAACGGTACGTACTCGACGGTTAGATAAATGATCGATATCATCAATCTCTGCTTTAGAATTGATTAACTCAATTAAATATTTAATTATGGTAATGATATCTTCTTTGGTAAGCACTTGCTTATCCATTCCGATGTCTAAACCTAATTTTTTGTTCATTCTATAACGACCTACTTCACCCAAAGAGTAACGTTGGTCAGAGAAGAATAATTTGTCTATAATACCACGTGCTGTTTCCTCATCTGGCGGCTCAGCATTACGCAATTGACGGTAAATGTGTTCAACAGCTTCTTTTTCGGAGTTTGTTGGATCTTTTTGTAGCGTGTTATGGATAATGGCGTAGTCTCCTTGTTGCGCACTTTCTTTGTGTAAAAGAATGGTTTTTACTTCGGCTTCAAGAATTTCTTCAATATTATCTTTATCTATAACTGTGTCACGATCTAGTACAATTTCGTTACGTTCAATAGATACCACTTCACCTGTATCCTCATCAACAAAATCCTCATGCCATGTATTAAGAACACGAGCAGCGAGCTTACGACCAACCACTTTTTTTAATCCGGACTTAGAAACTTTCACTTCTTCTGCAAGATCAAAAATTTCTAAAATATCCTTATCACGTTCAAACCCTATAGCACGAAAAAGTGTCGTTACCGGTAGTTTTTTCTTTCTATCAATATAGGCATACATTACGCTATTAATGTCTGTAGCAAATTCTATCCAAGACCCTTTAAAAGGAATGACTCTCGCTGAATACAATTTAGTACCATTAGCGTGAAACGACTGACTAAAAAATACACCTGGTGATCTGTGCAGTTGTGATACAACAACACGTTCTGCACCATTAATACAAAATGTACCGCTTGGCGTCATATAAGGGATAGTTCCTAAATAGACATCTTGAACGATAGTTTCAAAATCCTCGTGTTCAGGATCTGTACAATATAATTTCAATCTTGCTTTTAAAGGCACACTGTACGTTAATCCTCTCTCGATACACTCTTCTATGGAATATCGCGGTGGATCAATAAAATAATCTAAAAATTCTAATACAAATTGATTGCGTGTGTCTGTAATTGGAAAATTCTCCATGAAGGTATTGTACAAGCCTTCATTCCCTCTTTCTTCCGACTTTGTTTCTAATTGGAAAAAATCCTGAAAGGATTTAATTTGGATATCCAAAAAGTCTGGGTAGTCTGTTCTATTTACAATAGAAGAGAAATTAATTCTTTCAGCCTTTTTTGCTAACATTGATGAACGAGATTTTTATTAAAAAATACTAAAAAGTGTACATAACGCTTATGAACACAAAAGGGTCTAGGACTTATCCCGCAACTTTTTGCGGGATAAACCTAAACCATACTATGTAGGTTAATTAGAACTTACTTAAGTTCAACCTCAGCTCCTGCCTCTTCTAATTGAGATTTTAATGCTTCAGCTTCGTCTTTTGTAACACCTTCTTTAATTGGGCTTGGTGCATCATCAACTAAACCTTTAGCATCTTTTAAGCCAAGACCTGTTAATTCTTTTACTAATTTAACAACTGCTAATTTAGAACTACCAGCTGCGGTTAAAATCACATCAAATTCGGTTTGCTCTTCAGCGGCTTCACCACCTGCAGCAGAACCACCAGCAGCAACTGCAACTGCAGCAGCAGCAGGCTCTATGCCATACTCATCCTTTAATATAGTAGCTAGTTCGTTAACTTCTTTTACTGTTAAATTAACTAATTGTTCTGCGAAATCTTTTAAATCTGCCATTTTTCTATTGTTTTAATAATGTGTGTTTTAATATAATTTTTCTAATGTGTGTTTCTTTTATTATCCTTCTCTTTCAGATAATGTTTTTACGAGGCCTGCGATGGTATTTCCACCAGATTTAAGCGCAGAGATAACGTTTTTAGCAGGTGATTGTAACAATGCTACAATATCACCAATAAGTTCTTCTCTTGACTTAATATCAACTAAGGCATCTAATAAATCGTCACCAAGGTAAATAGCCTCCTCAATAAACGCTCCTTTTAATAAAGGCTTTTCAGATTTTTTACGAAACTCTTTAATTACTTTGGCTGGTGCATTTCCAGTTTCAGAATACATTACTGAAGTATTACCTTTTAAAACACCTGATAAATCTCCAAAATCTTTTTCTGAAGCTTCCATTGCTTTTGCTAGTAATGTATTTTTAACTACTGCTAATTTTATATTAGCTTTAAAACATGCACGTCTTAAATTTGAAGTTGTTGATGCATTTAATCCCGAAATATCAGCTAAATAGATATTTGTATTATTTGCTAGCTGCGCAGTCAACTCTTCAATTACTTGGGATTTTTCTTCTCTTGTCATAATATTCTAAGTTTAACTACTATCCTATTTTTGTATCAATTGATATACTTGGGCTCATAGTACTAGACATGTAAATGCTTTTTACGTAAACCCCTTTTGCAGCAGTTGGTTTCAACTTCATTAAAGTAGTTAACAATTCATTAGCGTTACCCACCAATTTATCTGTACTAAATGATGCTTTACCTATTGGGGCGTGCACAATTCCAGTTTTATCTACTTTAAAATCTATTTTACCAGCTTTAACTTCACTTACCGCTTTACCTACGTCCATAGTAACGGTGCCTGTTTTTGGATTCGGCATAAGACCTCTTGGTCCTAATACTCTACCTAATGGTCCTAACTTACCCATAATGCTAGGCATGGTAACAATAACGTCAACGTCTGTCCAGCCTTCTTTTATCTTTTGTAAGTATTCATCTAACCCAACATAATCTGCACCGGCCTCTTTAGCCTCTGCTTCTTTATCTGGAGTTACTAATGCGAGAACCTTCATATCTTTACCTGTACCGTGAGGCAGAGAAACCACACCACGAACCATCTGATTGGCTTTACGTGGATCTACACCTAATCTCACTGCTAAATCAACTGAAGCATCAAATTTGGTATAGGTAATTTCTTTAAGTAAAGCTGAAGCTTCTTCTATAGAGTAAAGTTTGTTTTTGTCAACCTTTGCTCTCGCTTCTTTTTGCTTTTTTGTTATTTTTGCCATTTCTAAAAATTTAGTTTGGAGCTTCACCTCCTTTAATAGTGATACCCATCGACCTTGCTGTACCAGCTACCATTTTCATAGCAGATTGAATTTCGAATGCATTTAAATCTTGCATTTTGTCTTCAGCAATCGCCTTCACTTGATCCCAAGTTACTCTGGCTACTTTACGTCGGTTAGGTTCTCCAGATCCTTTTTTTAGTTTGGCCGCTTCTAATAATTGTACTGCAGCTGGTGGAGTCTTGATTACAAAATCAAATGATTTGTCTTTGTAAACAGAGATTGCCACAGGTAAAACTTTACCTGGTTTATCTTGAGTTCTAGCGTTAAACTGCTTACAGAACTCCATGATATTAACTCCAGCGGCACCTAAAGCGGGTCCTACCGGTGGCGATGGATTCGCAGCACCTCCCCGAACTTGTAGCTTAACTACTTTGTCTATTTCTTTTGCCATTTTCTAATGTTTAGTGCGCTTATCTAAAATGGAAGCTTAAATAAAACGCTATCTTTATTGTAACAATTATTATACTTTTTCTACTTGCATATAGCTAAGCTCTAGAGGTGTTTTTCTTCCGAAAATCTTTACCATAACTTCTAGCTTACGCTTTTCTTCATTAATCTTTTCAATAGTTCCATCAAATCCGTTAAATGGACCGTCGATTACCTTAACAGTTTCGCCTTTAGTAAACGGAATTGCCACGTTAGAATCTGCCTCTACGGATAATTCATCCACTTTACCTAACATTCTATTTACCTCAGATTTTCTAAGTGGCACAGGATCTCCACCTTTGGTTTCCCCTAAAAATCCGATAACATTTGTAATAGACTTAATAATATGAGGAATCTCACCACTCAAATTGGCTTGAATCATAATATAACCCGGAAAATAAACCTTCTCCTTATTAATCTTTTTACCATTCCGTATTTGAATGACCTTTTCTGTAGGCACTAAAACTTGATCGACATAATCTTCTAACCCCAACCTTGTAATCTCACTTTCAATATAAGACTTAATCTTGTTTTCTTGACCACTTACAGCTCTAACAACATACCATTTTTTATCAGACATCTTCTTTTGTTGTATAATGTTAGTTTATCATTTCAAAATAGGCTTTTACCGCTCTACTAAAAACAGTATCTACACCCCAAATAGCCAAAGAAAATATAATTGAAAACACAGCTACAATAACTGTTAGTCTTTGAGCCTCTGGTAAAGGTGTCCATGACACATTATTCTTTAACTCTCCAAACGAATCCTTTATGTAACTTACTATTCCTGACATTTGATTATTTTTTATTTAGGATAAATTGTTCCTAACTTAATTTTGCACGGGTTGAGAGACTCGAACTCCCGACACCTGGTTTTGGAGACCAGTGCTCTA
>CAYMDB010000271.1:0-4687 GCA_964388865.1 uncultured Flavobacteriaceae bacterium | reverse complement strand
CCTTGTATTTTCCACCTATTCATCCTATTGGTGAAGTCAACCGAAAAGGGAAAAATAATACTACCGAAGCTAAAGAAGGAGATGTCGGTTCGGCATGGGGAATTGGTTCAAAATACGGAGGTCATAAAGACATACATCCGCAATTAGGTTCTGTGGACGATTTTAAGGCGCTTATAAAGAGAGCAAAAGAATTCAATATTGAAATTGCAATGGATTATGCCCTGCAAGCGGCGCCAGACCATCCTTGGGTGAAATCGCATCCGGAGTGGTTTAAATGGCGACCAGATGGTACCGTTCAGTATGCGGAAAATCCTCCTAAAAGATACCAAGATATTCTCCCTATTTATTGGGAAAGTAAAGATTACGAAAACCTCTGGAAAGAATGTTTAGACACCATGCTCTATTGGATAGATTGTGGAGTTAATGTGTTTAGAGTAGATAATCCACACACTAAACCCTACTACTTCTGGAATTGGCTCATTACCGAAGTCAAACAAAAACATCCCGATGTATTGTTTTTAGCAGAGGCCTTTACCAGACCAAAAGTGATGCAGCAACTAGCGAAGCAAGGTTATACGCAATCTTATACGTACTTCACATGGAGAAACAGTAAACATGAGTTTATGGAGTACCTCAAAGAATTAACACAAACCGAGTTGCGTGAATACATGCAGCCCAATTTTTGGCCAAATACACCAGATATAAATCCGTACCACTTGCAAGGTGCCAATGAAGCCAAATATTTACAGCGCTATGCTTTGGCAGCCACACTAAGCTCAAGTATAGGAATTTACGGCCCAGTGTTTGAACAAATGATTGATGAAGCTATTCCTGGGAGAGAAGAGTATTATATGTCAGAAAAATTTCAAATCTGTAATTATGATTGGTTTAAAGTGAGCAAGCTCACACTTTTAATAACAAAAATAAACGCGGTACGCCATAACCACGAGGCGCTTCAACAAACCAACAATATTAAGTTTTGTAATGTTGACAATGATAATATTATAGCCTTTTACAAATGGAATGACGCCAAAACAAATGAACTCCTTATCATTATTAGTCTAG
This sequence comes from uncultured Flavobacteriaceae bacterium, assembly GCA_964388865.1. Classification (GTDB taxonomy): domain Bacteria; phylum Bacteroidota; class Bacteroidia; order Flavobacteriales; family Flavobacteriaceae; genus Winogradskyella. The sequence goes on along the minus strand of CAYMDB010000271.1, from coordinate 3,622 downwards.
ACCAATATTATGCGCAACAAGGAACCGTTCAATTGCCATTGCAAGATTTAAACATTCATGCAGGGCAACGTGTTCAGGTTGAAGATCTAATTACGGCAAGTAGTTACAATTGGCACAATGAATGGAATTTTGTGGAGTTGCATCCAGCCCTTCCTTTTCATATATTCAAGATTAACAAGTAGAATGATCAAAAAAGAAACAAAAGTAAACATACTTCAATCTCCCTATAATTTTGACGAAAAGTGGGAAGAACTTTTAGACAGCGAAGCTTTTATAAAGGTGTTTCTGTCTGATGTACTAGAAAATTATATTATTAAACAACGCTGGTATGGTGGTAAAGCAAGCAAGCTAAAATACATTGAACTCGCTGAGTATTTCAGAATTCAACAGCATGATGAAGTCTATTACGGACTCATTTTAGAAGTCAATTTTACGGAAGCCTTTTATCAGCATTATTTTTTACCAATAGCCTTTGTATCAGATGAAAGTTTTGCTCAAGATGATCGTATTTTGCCAATTAGCATTCAAAATCAAAAGGGTTTTATTATCGATGCTATAAATTTGGAAGCCTTTAGAAAAGTAGTTTTTGAGCGCATATTAACGGCTTTACCAAAAGATAAAACACGTGTGCGTTATCATAAAAGTGATTTGTTTAAAGATTGTAAGTATGAGTCGTCACGCTACATGGGCCTAGAGCAAAGCAATACCTCCATAGTTTACAATGAGAAATATGTTTTAAAATTCTTTAGAAGAATTTACGCTGATCGGAATCCGGATTATGAAATGAGCAGGTTTTTATCTGACAAAAAAGATTTCAAAAATACACCGGCGTACTTAGGAAGCATTCAAATTAAAGATACTGATAACGTAAACATTACCATTGGTTTAATGCAAGAAATGGTTAAAAATCAAGGTGATGCTTGGGAGTATATGCTTACGGAATTACACAAGGTGTTTTCAAATTTAGAGTATAAAAATATCAATATTTCTAAACTTCCAAAAACAGAAGACTTTGGTCGTTTACAAATTCATGATGTACCTCCTCAGATTATTGATTGGGTGGGTTTAAATATATTTACAAAAATTCAAACATTAGCCAAAAGAACAGCAGAGATGCATATTGCTCTCGGTAGTGAGTTTGAAGAAACGGCTTTTACACCTACCCATTTTAACGGTGATTACACGGTTTGGCTCAAAAATAGACTGCTGTATCAATTTCAAAATCGATTGAATACTATTGAAAACAGTTTGCATAAATTAGATGGTTTAGCTTTAGAATTGGCGCACGAGTTTTTAGAAAAAAAGAATACTATTAGAAAGCGTTTTGTAGATTTTGATTGGACCAAGCTAAAAGGCGAGCGGATCAGGGTGCATGGAGATTATCATTTAGGACAAGTTTTAGTAAAGGATGATGATTTTTACATTTTAGATTTTGAGGGCGAGCCTGAAAGTACTATTAGAGACCGCAAAGTAAAGCAGCCCCCTTTAAAAGATGTGGCTGGTTTGTTTCGTTCGTTTCACTACGCAATTTATGCTACCATTTTCAATAATATGGAATCCTATAAACAGTCGCAAGAATCGCTTTTTGAAGCTGGTGAAATACTTTATCAATATCTAAACAGTGTCTTTTTAGGAACGTATATAGCAAAGGTTCAAGATGCAAATCTGAGCATAGGATATCATCAAGAGCGTATTTTTTTATTAAAATACGCCATACTTGAAAAAGCAGTTTACGAATTGGGTTACGAGCTCAATTCCCGCCCGAGATGGGCCGTTATTCCTTTAAAAGGAATTTCAAATATCATTAACAATTAATATATGGCAGAAGTAATAACATACAGTCGTTTTACAGATTTCGACATCAATCTTTTTAAAGCAGGAAAACATTATCGTTTATACGAAAAATTCGGATCGCATATCACCACACTTGATGGAGTAGAAGGTGTCTATTTTGCAGTTTGGGCTCCGACAGCAAAAATGGTTTCCGTCATTGGCGACTTTAATTTTTTGGTTGAAGGAGAACACCGGCTCAACGTGCGATGGGATTCTAGTGGTATTTGGGAAGGTTTTATTCCTGGCGCTGGCAAAGGAAGTAAATACAAATATAAAATTCAGAGTAACAACAACGATATTAAGACGGAAAAGGCAGATCCGTATGCCCGCCGTGCAGAGCATAATCCGAACACAGCATCTATTGTTTGGGATGAGCCCTATACTTGGAAAGACAGCAAATGGATGAAAAAGCGTAAAGCAAACAACGCTTTAGATGCTCCTTACTCGGTTTATGAAGTTCATTTGGGATCTTGGAAAAAGAAACAAGAAGAAAATCGGTTTTTGTCTTATACAGAAATGGCCGATGAGCTTGTGAGTTACGTCAAAGAGATGAACTTTACCCATGTTGAGTTAATGCCTATAATGGAGTTTCCTTATGATCCGTCCTGGGGTTATCAGGTTACGGGCTATTTTGCACCAACCTCGCGCTTTGGTTATCCTGAAGAATTTAAACTTTTAGTCGATAAATTACATCAAAACGATATTGGTATTATTTTAGACTGGGTGCCGTCGCATTTTCCTGAAGATGCGCACGGACTCGGGTTTTTTGACGGTTCAGCCCTTTATGAACACCCAGATCGACGCAGAGGCTATCACCAAGACTGGAAAAGTTTGATCTTTAATTATGGTCGAAATGAGGTGAAATCCTTTCTAATTAGTAATGCTATCTTTTGGTTAGACCAATTCCATGCCGATGGACTGCGAGTTGATGCAGTCGCCTCAATGCTTTTTCTAGATTACAGTAGAGAAGATGGTGAATGGGAACCAAATATGTTTGGTGGAAGAGAGAATTTAGAAGCCATGTCATTTTTAAGAGAAATGAATGAAGCAGTGTATTCGTCTTTTCTAGATGTGCAAACTATTGCTGAAGAATCTACGGCATTCCCTATGGTTTCTAAACCAACGTTTATGGGTGGTTTAGGTTTCGGTATGAAATGGATGATGGGTTGGATGCACGATACGCTTCAGTATTTTTCAAAAGAACCGATTTACAGGAAGCACCATCAAAATGACTTAACCTTTTCTATGACTTATGCCTTTACTGAAAATTTCATGCTGCCTTTAAGTCATGATGAAGTGGTTTACGGAAAAAAATCAATTTTAGGAAGAATGCCAGGTGATGAATGGCAGCGATTTGCAAATTTACGATTGCTCTACAGTTACATGTTTACCCATCCAGGAACTAATTTATTGTTTCAGGGATCAGAATTTGGACAAAGTAGCGAGTGGAATTTTCAACAAAGTCTCGATTGGCATTTATTGCATTTTAGTCCGCATATTGGCGTAAAGGAATTGGTAAAAGACCTTAATACCTTTTATAAAAATGAGCCCGCTTTATATGAAAAACAATTTTCGGCTGAGGGTTTTGAATGGATAGACTACAACGACCATGAAAATTCAGTTTTATTATACATTAGAAAGGGAAATGATGAAAAAGATGATCTTGTCATTGCCTGTAATATGACACCTGTGCCTAAAGAAAACTATAAATTGGGTGTTCCAAGAAAAGGGAAGTTGAAAGAAGTTTTTAATAGTGACCTGAAGGTATATTTCGGAAGTGGATCGTTTA
>CAYMDB010000270.1:0-4742 GCA_964388865.1 uncultured Flavobacteriaceae bacterium | reverse complement strand
TTCAAAAAACGATTGTCGCTGGGATGGCTTGGAGATGGGATGACTCTGTAAGTATACTAGCTGGCTTTCAAGTAACGCCAGGTATGTTTATTGGCTACGGATATGATTTAACCACAACAGGATTAAATAATTATAACGGGGGCACACACGAAATTACATTACGATTTGAAATAAAAAGAGTAGGTAGAATTTTATCACCACGTTTCTTCTAAAATTATGATTATGAAAAAAATATTGAGATATAAAATTGTAGCAGTTTTACTCCTAATGTCATTTGGTTCTATGGCACAGAATGGAAAAATACAAAGTGTTCAAGACGATTATAGAGATTTTGCTTACGTTAAAACAAGTGAAGTGTTGCTAGAAGTGGCCAACAAGGGTTACAAATCTGTTGATTTATTTCAGAAATTAGGTAATTCATTTTATTTCAGAAATGAGATGAAAGAGGCGTCAAAATGGTACGGGGAATTAATTGCACTCGGAGAGGTTATTGAACCTGAATACTACTTTAGATACGCTTTAGCATTAAAAGGAATTGAAGATTATGAAGCTTCAGATAAATGGATGGAGAAGTTTAATGAGTTGAAGCCAAACGACTTAAGAGGAAGAGCGTTTATGTCTAAAGTGGACTATAAATCGGCCATAGAAGATAAAAGTAGAGATGATATCGAAATTATTAATTTAGATTTTAATTCGGAAATGTCAGATTTCGGTATTACAGAATATGAAAATACGCTCGTGTTTTCTTCAGCAAGAGGAGGCGGCCGAAAATACAGATGGAACGAACAACCTTACTTAGATTTATATGCAGTAGAGAAAAAAGAAGATGGCAGTTTTGGCGAAGTAAAAGAAATTGAAGGAAACATCAACACTAAATTTCACGAGTCTAGTGCCGTATTTTCACCAAACGGTAAGTACATGTTTTTTACGAGAAATAATTTTTACAGACTTAAGTACAAGGAAGACGATTCTGGTATCAATAGATTGCAACTTTATAGAGCAAAATTAAGCGAAAATGGGACTTGGGATGACATCCATAAAATTCATTTTAATAGTGAAGATTACAGCGTTGCCCATCCAACTTTAAATGTAACAGGCTCTAGATTATATTTTGCCTCAGATATGCCAGGCACTTTTGGCCAGTCAGATATTTTTGTGGTAGATGTTAATGACGACGGTACTTTAGGAACACCTGAAAACTTAGGACCTTCAGTAAATACCGAGGGACAAGAATCTTTTCCTTTTATGAATACTAGCGGCGATTTATATTTTTCGTCAAATGGTTATCCAGGTTTAGGAGGTTTCGATGTGTTTAAGTCGGAAGGCTTAGATAAAAAAGTAGCCAAAGGGTCTAATAGAAACTTTGTACTTGCTAACGTAGGTAAACCAGTTAATAGTGCTTTTGATGATTTTGCATATTACGAAAACCTAGTCCTTAAACGCGTGTATTTCAGTTCAAATAGAGACGGAGGAAAGGGAAGTGATGATATTTATACCTTTGAAATTACCGAATGTATGCAACTTGTCTCAGGTACCGTTCAAGATAAAAATACAAACGACCTTATTCCTGATGCGACGGTTGTCTTATACGATGGACAAGGAAAAGAGATAGAGCTTATAACTGTTGGGGCTGATGGCGCATTTCAATTTGACTTAAAGTGTAAAACTGAATATATCATTAGAGCTGAAAAAGACACCTATTCTTCAGACGAAAAACGCTTTACAACTCCAACTAAAAAACAAGAGCTACGCACTCAATTAATGCTCGAAAAAGATGAGCAGGAAATTGAACCTGGTGACGACTTAGCGCAGGTTTTAGATATTCCAATTATCTACTTTGACTACAATCAATCTAATATTAGATACGATGCTGAAATTGAATTACAGAAAGTATTCGCGGTGTTAAATAAATATCCAACAATGAATATTGATATTCGTTCTCATACGGATTGTAGAGGAGCAGCGGCATACAATGAGCACTTATCAGACAAACGCGCAAAATCGACGCGTCAGTATTTAATAGACAAAGGTGTTGCTCCAGAACGTTTAACTGCGAAAGGTTACGGCGAGTCACGTTTAGTTAATGATTGTGGTTGCGAGCCAACAAACGAATCGAGCTGTTCAGAAGAAGAACACCAACTCAACAGACGTAGCGAGTTTATAATAACAAGCATCAACGGAAAAACTCTAGAGGATTAAAACCTATAACTCATTTTGAAAAAAAAGCCGTTTGAGAAATTAAACGGCTTTTTTATGAAAACCTTTACTTTTATTACAGCTTTAGATGTTAATTTTGCTTAATGACAGAGGAACAAGTAATTCTAGTAGATGAAAATGACAACCAAATTGGTTTAATGCCGAAAATGGAGGCCCATGAGAAAGCGCTTCTACATCGTGCATTTTCAGTGTTTGTGTTTAATACTGAGAACGAATTAATGATTCAGCAACGTGCGGAGCACAAGTACCACTCACCAGGGTTGTGGACCAATACCTGTTGCAGTCACCAGCGCGAAGGGGAATCTAATCTCAAAGCGGGTAAAAGACGATTGCAAGAAGAAATGGGTTTTGAAACCAGTTTGGAGGAGGTGATGTCATTTATCTATAAAGCACCGTTTGATAATGGCCTAACTGAACACGAATATGATCATGTTATGATTGGTTATTATAATGATATCCCTAATATTAATCCAGATGAGGTAGCTGATTGGAAGTGGATGTCCTTAGACGCTATCAAAAAAGATATGCTGGTTCACCCAGAAATTTACACTGAGTGGTTTAAGATTATTTTCGAAAAATTTTACGAGTTCATCAACATAGATAAAGCGTGAAACTTTGGGTTTTAAACACCTCAAATATTAAAATAATGAAACGTTGCGAATAGCATTGTCTTAAAAAAAAAACAAAAAAACCTATGAAAGTAACAGTACACAGAAAAGCACACTTTAATGCCGCACACAGACTTTATAGAAAGGACTGGAGTTTCGAAAAGAATGATGCCGTTTTTGGCTTGTGTAATAATCCTAATTTTCATGGCCATAATTATGAGTTAATCGCAAGTGTTACAGGCGATATAGATCCAGAAACTGGCTTTGTAATCGACGTGAAAATTTTAAAAGATATTATTAAGGCTGAAGTTGAAAATGCCTTCGACCATAAGAACTTAAATGTGGAAGTTCCTGAGTTTAAAGATTTAAATCCAACGGCCGAAAATATAGCGGTGGTTATTTACAATAAAGTGAAAGCTAAACTCGATTCAAAATTTCATTTAGAAATCACACTTTACGAAACTCCGCGAAATTTTGTAACCTACTCTGGCGAGTAATCCCGATGAAAGACGCACTATATCCCTTAAAGTTTCAACCCATTTTAAAAGACAAAATCTGGGGTGGCGAAAAATTGATACAGCAATTCAATAAAAACTCAAAGTCTACAGAACTTGGTGAAAGTTGGGAGGTCAGTGCAGTGCCTGGCGATATTTCTATTGTATCTCATGGCGAACTTAAAGGAAAATCACTTCAAGACCTTATAGATATTTATAAGTCTGAACTTTTAGGGGACAGCAATTTTAAACGCTTTGGAAATCAATTTCCATTGTTGATAAAGTTTATAGATGCCAAACAAGACCTCAGTATTCAATTACATCCCAATGATGAATTGGCTAAAAAACGTCACAATTCCTTCGGAAAAACTGAAATGTGGTATGTGATGCAAGCCGATACAGATGCCAATCTTATTGTAGGCTTCAATCAAAAGGTCAATAAAGATATATATTTAGAGCACCTCGAAAATAAAACCCTTACCAAGCTTTTAAATTTTGATACGGTAAAAGAGGGTGATACTTATTTTATTGAATCAGGACGAGTGCATGCCATTGGTGCCGGTGTTTTATTGGCGGAAATACAGCAAACTAGCGATGTTACTTATCGTGTGTACGATTGGGATCGGGTAGATGCTAATGGAAATGAGCGCGAATTGCACAATGATATTGCGCTTGATGCCTTTGATTTTGAAATGAAGGATGATTTTAGAGTATTGTATAAAAAACAAAAGAACACTTCAAATGAAATGGTGAGCTGTCCGTTTTTTACCACCAATTTTTTAGAGTTAGATGCGCCAATGAAAAAAGAAAACACTCAAGATTCTTTTATGATTTATATGTGTGTTGATGGTGAGGTTGAAATTTCAACAGAGACATCAAAAACGATTATTTCAAAAGGTGAAACCCTTCTAATTCCTGCGGCAATTACCAGTTATAGTCTAAAAACTAACTATGCAAAACTTCTTGAAGTTTACGTTTAAAACTTCAAAAAAAATAAAATCAATAAACTAAAAGGATTTAGTACTTTTGCACAATTAAAATTTATAACGATTATGGCTAATAAAAGAGATTTAAAAAAAGATATAAACTACGTTTTAGGAGATATTATTGAAGCAGTTTACGTTTGGGAATTGTCAAATTCTGAAAAACCAACAAAAGAAAGCGAAGCAATTATTGATGAGGCTATCGCAACTTTCGATGATTTAATTGCACGCGCTAACGACAGAAGTCCGGAAGATATGAAGGCACACTACAAAGCTATTCATAACGATCTAGAGACTAAGGGTAGAGCACTCATAGAAAAAATAAACAATTTAAAATAAATAGATTTGGAAATTTAAATTTCTAGTTTAAATTTACACTCTGTTAACGCCGATGTAGCTCAGCTGGCTAGAGCAGCTGATTTGTAATCAGCAGGTCGTGG
>CAYMDB010000269.1:0-4753 GCA_964388865.1 uncultured Flavobacteriaceae bacterium | reverse complement strand
AACATCAAATGAGAAATCGTCAGTTCTAACAAGAGTAGCTCCCAACTGAATTTCGTAACCTTTGTTTGACATATCAGCGACATTATCCCATACACTTGTAAAACCAGTGGCGGCATCTACACCGATAGGAACCAAAAGATCTTCTGATTGTTGGTCATAATATGTAGCAGCTAAACGAAGTCTGTTTTGGAAAAACTTAGCATCTATACCAAATTCTATACCGGTGACAGTTTCCGCTTTTAAATTAGGATTCCATTGCGTGTTTGGAATCGAAGCTTGATTACCAAAACCATTATTAGATAATGAAAAAACAGGCTCTAATCTATATTCACTTAAAGCACCAGTACTACCTACCTGAGACCAACCACCTCTTATCTTTAAGAAGTTTAAGCCATCGCTCTTGATATCGAAAGCATCGGTTAGGACTAAAGATGAACTTATAGATGGATAAAAGAATGAATTATTGTCGATTGGCAAAATACTCGCCCAATCATTTCTTCCCGTAAAATCTATAAAAAAGAAATTTTTATAAGCTATTTGTCCATAAGCATATATACTCTGAATCTCTTGAGCTCTTTCAGTATTTGAAAGGCTTGCTGTTGAACCCGTAGCTAAATTTGATAGGTTATACAAATCTGGAAGCTCTAAGGCAGGTAATGCCCCGCTCATAGCATTATACTTTCTGGACATTTGGTTTGCACCTAAATTTAAAGATACAGCAAAATCTTCTCCAAAATCTTTTGTCATGCTCACAAGAAAGCTAGCATTGATTTCCTCAAATCTTCTTTGAACCTCTTGATAAGATCCGTCAGCTGCACTATTAGTTCCTTTAGCTTGGCGATAGGTTTCAAATTGATTATAAAAATCTGTACCAACAGTCGCACTTACATTTACCCAATCGTTTAGTTTGTAAGCTAAATTAATATTACCAACAAGCCTGTCTTTTTCCAATGTGTTTCTGTTTGTTTCAAGAACCCAATATGGATTATTTTGGAAGTTTTGGTTCCAATTTAGAGGTGTTCCTTCAGCCGCAGTTCCAGGACTTGCTAATGGAAAGTTTCGCCAGTCTCTTAACTCTGAGAAATTAACTTGGCGCGCCGACCAAATAAATTGCTGGAATGGATTTTCGTTATTGTAACCAGTTACAGGTAAATTATCACTATCAGTATTAAAATAGTTAGCGGATACTGTTGCCGTAAAACGATCTCCTAAGTCTAATTCACCATTAAACCCAATCGTTGTCTTTTTAAGCTCTGTAAAAGGCACCATACCTCGTTCGTCAGTATTTCCTATGGATAATCTGATCTTATTTGTCGTTAGCGCAACATTATTACTTATATTAACCCCAGTATCTAGGAAATCTCTTACGTTGTCTGCATAGGATCTCCATGGTAATGGTCGTCCTCCGTTCAATTGAGAATTCCATTGAATAAATTCTAATCCAACATCTAAAGGAGGACCCCAGCTCTCATCTACACCATCGCCAACGCCAGCACCAGCACCATTTACAAATTCAAAAAAGTCTGAACCACCTTGACCGTATGAGTTTTGGTAACTTGGTAATATTAAAGGATTAGAAAATGTAATATTAGAGTTAATTGAAACGCCAAAGGCTTTGCCTTTAGATCCTTTTTTGGTTGTTATGACTATAACACCATTACCAGCTCTGAGACCGTAGAGTGCTGCAGCATTCGGTCCTTTAAGAACAGAAATTGATTCTATATCATCAGGATTAATATCTGCAGCACCATTTGGTAAGTCAACACCACCACCAGATCCGGCACTACCAAAAGATCTATTATCAATTGGTACACCGTCTACAACATAAAGTGGCTCGTTGTTTCCCGTAATAGAGGAGTTACCCCTTAAGACGATTCGGGAGGAAGCACCAACACTACCTGATGTACCTGTTACTTGCACACCTGCAACTTTACCACTAATGGCATTTGAGATATTACTTTCCCTAGCTTCTGTCATGCTCTCACCTTGGATGCTTTGTACCGAATAACCAAGCGCTTTTTCTTCTCTTTTAATACCTAAGGCAGTAACAACTACTTCGTCTAATGCCGAGGCATCCTCCAACAGCACCACATTTATCACGTTGGATGATCCTACTGTGATATTTTCGGTTTTTTGCCCAATGTAACTGAATACAAGAACGTCACCGACGTTTGCATTTATTGCGTAATTACCATCAAAATCTGTTTGGGTACCGTTAGTTGTTCCTTTAACAACAATGTTAACCCCAGGTAAAGGCAATCCTAAATTATCTGTGACATTACCTGAAATTGTTTTTTCTTGCGCAAACGTGAGCTGCACAAAGAATGCTAGGAACAGGGTTAAAATTCCTTTTAGTTTTGTTTTCATACTTAAATTAATTTTTTTCAAAAATCTTAAATAAATGTTAACTCACCAAATTATTTCTACTAAAGTTAACAAATTATTAAATATTTTTTAATAAATCGGTCTGTTAAAGCCAAATAACTGAGATTATTACTACTTACCATCAAATTTTAAAATTATATAAACAACTGTAAAATAAAGAAATAAGTATTTATTTTTAGATGATTTTACTTTTAAATGCTGAAGCACGATGTTTAACTCTATATTAAATCAATGTTTCGCCACGAGAATGGATTTCAGCCAATATGCGAGTATGGTTCAGTGTAGCCGTTGAAGTAAGTAATAATTTTAACTGTGGCAATATATTATTGATTCGGTTTTTAGGAGTTACTAAAGGATAAAATTCAACTACTTGTTTTCAAGTTCAGTCCTACGAGTAGCTCTTTAAAACGGTTGTTTCTTTCTTGAATAGACGAACATGGCTCTAAAAGTTAAAAAGTTGCCGTTAAACTAATATGCACCTTAGAATCTGATAACCGAAAGGGATTGTTTTCTGTTTTTCCACTTGAATAATTTAAGCGAAATAAACCAGAATTCGTAAGTAATCCCAAACCAAATCCAAACCCAAATAATTTTTCTTTAAGGTTTGTAAGTCGGTTTTCAAAATAAGCGGCATCAAGCACAGAATGAACGAAGATGCTATTGCTAAGACGGTAACGATATTCTGTATTTATAACACCGTAAAGATTGGCGACTAAACTATTTTCTTCAAATCCTCGAATGGAATTGATACCTCCAAATCGGAATAATTCGTTATCTAAATAGGTGTCTGAATGAAGTATGGCGCTATTCAGTCTTAGGTAAATACTATTTTTATGATTGAAATTAAATAATTTATAAGTGTCTAAAGTAAACACACTTTGGCTTAATGTCTCTAAATCATTTGCTCTATTGCCAAATCCTGAAGATAAATCAAAACTAAAATTGATAGGAAATAGAGGATCGTAAAATTGAGGTTTGGTGTAGTTGTAGTTTAGGGAGTAATAAGTAGCGACATAATCATTGAGAACAGCCGTATCGTTATCTAATAAGTTGGTTGAATTGGTTGAATTCACACCAACACCAATGCGATGCTGCGCATTAATTTGATAATTTATTTTGGCGTATTGTTTTGCATTTAAGAAGGTAGAGTCTTTTCTGAAAATATTGAGTCCAACTTGAAGTCCCAAAGGTGAGCTTAATAAATAAGGTAAATCAGCATCAACTCTGAAGGTTTGCTGATCAATTTCATCACTCTTGTAATATAGATTGAGGATTTCACCATAATTGAGATTATTAATAAGTCTTAAATCTAAGTAACCATCAAATTCAATTTTATTGGTGTTTTCATTTGTGCCGAACCCTAAAAAGCCGTCAAAATTATTGGTACGTGTTTTTTCTAAATACAAATAAAGCGTTGTGGAGTCTTTAGTGAATAACACCGCGGGATCTTTTATTTTTTGGGCAAATCGTAAATCCTGCAAAAGTTCTACTTTTTCTTTAATTTTTGTGAGATTAAAGGATGAGTTTGTTTTTAATTTTAAGAAACGCCTAATGTAGGATTTAGGGAACTTTTCATAACCTTTCACAATTATATGGTCGATACGTCTTTTTTGGTTGGTCACAATCTTTAACTTTGCTGCAATTAATTGAGCGTTTAGTTTTGAAAGTTCAACAAGCTGAAGGCTGGTGAAAGGGTCACCTTGCTCAGCAATTTTAGAATTTAGGGCTGTAAGAGATGCTTCAAGTTTGCTGATGTTCAATTCAAAGAAATTGTCGCCTTTTTCGTGATTTATAAAATTGAGTAATTGGGGGTTAAATTCAGAATCGTAATAAATTCTAATCGCATGGATGCGTTTACCCAAAAGCAATTTGGCTTCAAATAAGGAGTCATTTTGCCTTGTAATGGTTTCTATATTGAGATCAATATAACCTTGGCGAATCAATTTATTTTTTAAACTATAGATTTCGTTTTCTAAGGTTCTATAGTTGTCAAATTTCTTTATATACGGGATGGAATCAATTAGTTTAGATTCAAGTGCGTTTTCGCCAATTATACTTAAGCGTAATGACTGACTTGAAGCAAGATTGCAGAAAATCAAAAGCAATGTAAAAAAGCAATAACGGAAAGTAGTCAACATTTAAATCAAAGTAAGTCTCTAATTAAAGTAACGTAAAAATAGACCATATTATATAGCTATAAAATGAAACTTTGAATTTAATTAAAAAATTAGTTAACAACTGTTTGAAATATTAATATATATTTCTACCTTTGCAGCCCTCAAAAGTGAGGGTTAATAAAATTTTATATAGAAATATATGCCAACAATTTCACAATTAGTACGAATAGGAAGAGCCAAAATAACCAAGA
>CAYMDB010000268.1:0-4765 GCA_964388865.1 uncultured Flavobacteriaceae bacterium | reverse complement strand
AATAAAGAAATTGTAATATTTAAAAAATCCCAGAATACCTAGGTTCAACAAAATACTTAAGACTAAATAATTTTTTTTAGATGCTTGTTTTTGTTGCCTAGCAATAGCTAAACCTATAGTATAATCTATCAGCGTGCTCAACATTATTAATCCTAAAAAGCGCCAGTCCCACCAGGCGTAAAACACATAACTGGCTATGATTAATAAAACATTTTGGGTTTTTATGTCCTTAAAAACAAACCAATAGAGTACAAATACAATAGGAACAAAAATTGCAAAATCTATGGAATTAAATAGCATTTAATCGCTTTAAAAAAATAAATCTTCGAAATATAAAACAACTAATGTTTATAATAAAACTTATGCAATAGAGATGTTTGAGATATAACTCTATTGCACTATGCAATAATTTGGACTTTAATACAAACCAAGTTTCTTCTGCGGCTAATTAAATTTTTAGATTTATTTTTATCCACACTTATTTTTTTTAAGCCAATGATGTTTCAGAAATACAAACAGCTCCCAAAAGTCTCTGTCTTTTTATTTGTTTGTTATTTCGTGGTATTTCTCTTTTGTATTTTTAGCGATGCCATTTACTCCCCAGACACCTACAGTTATTTAAGAGCTATGCCTTACCGCCAATTAGGATATGTATTCTTTCTGAAAAGTTACAGTTTTGTGTTTGGAGCTTATTTTGAAAGTGCTGTAGTTTTTACCCACACCGTATTTAGTCTGTTCGCTGTTCATTATTTTTATAAAAAAGTAGCTCAGATCTTCAACTTAAATCGGTTAACTAAAGTCGCAATTTTAGCTGTTTTAGTATTTCCTTTTTTTCCACCCTTATACATTGCTAATAATTTATGCTCTGAAGGTTTAGGATACGGATTATATCTGCTATTCGTTGCTTTTGGACTCGATCTTCTTTTTAACGATCAAAAAAAACATCTCAAGTATTATTTGATAGTATATCTGATTTTAATTACGATGAGAGGCCAGTTTATTTTTTCAACTTTAATTTTTGCTGGAGTTTACTTTTTAATCCATAGAAAGACTATTTTTCACCGAATGCATATTTTTACTCTTATTGCATTATGCGGAATTATAGGTGTTTCAAGTTTAACTGAACGCAGTTATCACAAATTAAAAGATGGATTTTTCAGACCGACTCCACTTGGTTTTGTGAGTGCTTCAACCGCACCCGTTTATGTTTCAGACATTACAGATTATAAACTAATTGAACAAGAAGACTACCAAGAAATTCTTCGGATGAGCTATGATGCCTTAATTCAAAAGGATTTACTCTTAAAACCGAATCAAACACCAAAAGAAGCTTATTTATTTTTTCATGAAAATTTACCCAAAATTTGTAATCAAACCGTTCTTGACCAAGCTGTAACTTTTTACACCAACAAAAATTTGCCCGATGGCCTGACGGAACAGCAAATGCTATCCTATCCGTTTTTTGAATCTGAGGCGGCTTGTAGGGTGTTTACCATCAACCTCATTAAGGATAATTTTAATAAATGGATTCAGCTTTTTTATACGAATATCACTTATGGTTTTCACACACCAATACTTTTTTTCTTCGTGGTATTTATGTTCTTTTTAAGTTTGATAAAAACATTATTCTCCTATCAAAAGCATTATGCGCTTCTATTTTTAGAGTCTTCATTGATTTTATCTAACGCCTTATTTATTGCATTTGCCAGCCATTCCATAATGCGTTACCTGTTTTATAATTATGCTTTACTATTTTTATTGTTTATTAGCAGTCTCAAACTTTTAAAACGTGAGCGATAAACCCGAACTATCTATTGTAATGCCCTGCCTTAATGAAGCAGAAACGCTGGCCATTTGTATCGGCAAAGCACAGTCGTTTTTAGACAATAATAAGGTTAACGGCGAAATAATTATTGCAGATAACGGAAGTACAGACGGCTCTATTGCTATTGCAGAATCTCACAACGCTAGACTTATTCATGTTGATCAAAAAGGCTACGGATGCGCTCTCAAAGCAGGAATAAATGCTGCAAAGGGAACCTATATTATTATGGGAGATGCTGATGACAGTTACGATTTCTCCAACCTAATGCCCTATCTTAAAGCACTTAGAGAAGGTCACGATTTGGTTATGGGTAATCGTTTTAAAGGCGATATTGAAAAGGATGCCATGCCATTTTTACATCAGTATTTAGGTAATCCGGTATTGTCTTTTATAGGTGGGCTTTTCTTTAAAATAGATATTGGTGATTTTCATTGCGGTTTAAGAGGTTTTTCTAAAAGTGCTTATGAGAAAATGAATTTAAAAACTTCGGGAATGGAATTTGCTTCAGAAATGGTTGTAAAATCAAAACTCAATTCCTTATCGATTGCTGAAGTCCCAATCAAACTATTCAAAGATGGCAGAACACGAGCGCCTCATCTTAAAACGTGGAGCGATGGTTGGCGACATTTACGGTTTTTAATGTTATATGCTCCTAACTGGTTATTTCTTTATCCTGGAATTCTTTTGACTTCATTCGGATTAGTAATGTCAGTAGCCTTAGTCATTAACCCTATTGAGTTTAAAGAAATCACTCTAGATGTGCATTCCTTGCTTTATGCTTCCGCGTTTTTACTAGTTGGTTTTCAATTTATAATTTTCTACGGCTTAACTAAGATTTTTGCAGTTGAAAATGAACTCTTACCAAAATCTAATCGCTACAACAAGCTATTCAAGTTTATTAATCTCGAAAAAGGTTTGATTTTTGGTTTTGTGTTGTTACTTATTGGTGTATTTCTGAGTTATAAAGGTTTGGCTTCATGGCGTGCGACCAACTTCGGGATATTAAACACAAGCACAACACTACGAACAATAATTCCTGCTATTACGGCCTTACAGCTTGGTACTCAGACTATATTATTCAGCTTGTTTTTTAGTGTTTTAGGTTTGAAAAAGTAAATTTTATTAATTGTCGACTTTTATGTAATAAAAATACAGTTGATTTTCTTCTTCTGCCCCTTGCCCTAAACGGTGGAAGAAAATCCATTACCTCCTTTTAGGCGATATGCATTTTAAGGGACAAATCATTGTTTTTTAGAAGATATAAACACTGAGTATGAAGGCGAATATATAAGTTCAGCCTAATTTTTCAAAAACGAATAAATTGTTCAAACCGAGTTGAAACTTTTTATGAGTTATCAATTTGAATTGGTTTGAGTTAAATATTATAGGCACATCTTCAACCTTAAAACCATAATGTTCTTCTAAAGACATCCCATCGATTAATCTCAACTTTGATAAAACCCATAATATATTATCTACAAATGGTGAAGGAACGGTGATAATAACACGTCCTGAGCGTTCTAAAAACTGAAAACAATCGTTGCTGAGTTGCAATTGTTCTTCTTTTGGAATGTGTTCTAAAACCGCAAGCATGGTGATACAATTAAAGCGTTTATTAACTGGAAGATTCTCAGGAAATTTACCAGGCAACAAAGTGTAAGTCTCAGTTTTTAAAGTTTCACTCAATAAAGGATCTATACCAAAACTTTCCGTTATAGATTTACTAGACAGCTTCTTGAATAGCGTATTATCAAAGCACCCAACATCGAGCACTTTAGCATTCTGTCGCACATAAGGTGTACAAACTCTAATACGCCAATCCCTTAAAAATCGATCTAAAAACTTCACTTCTATGATATTAAAAATGCTGTGGCAAGGTATAAAAAAAGAGAAACCCATTTCTGGATTTCTCTTTTCAAATTTATAATTGTGCGTTTTGGTTTCTTAGTTTTTATTTCGCTTACGATCTACTTCTTTTAAGTAAATTTTCCGCAATCTTAAAAAATGTGGCGTAACCTCAACATATTCATCTTTTTGAATATATTCTAAAGCTTCTTCTAATGAAAACTTAATTGCTGGTATAATCCTAGCTTTATCATCTGCACCTGAAGAACGTACGTTGCTTAACTTTTTCGTTTTTGTGACGTTTACTGCCATATCATCACCACGAGAATTTTCACCAATCACCTGACCTTCATAAATATCTTCACCTGGATCTACAAAAAACTTACCTCTATCTTGTAATTTATCAATAGAATAAGGAATCGCTTGTCCGTTTTCCATAGATACTAAAGATCCGTTCTGACGTTCTGGAATTCCACCTTTTAAGGGCATATATTGTGTAAATCGATGCGACATTATCGCCTCACCAGCTGTAGCGGTTAACAATTGATTTCGCAATCCAATAATACCACGAGAGGGTACTAAAAACTGACAAACCATACGGTCGCCCTTAGCTTCCATACTTAGCATTTCACCTTTACGCATCGTCACCATTTCAATGGCTTTACCCGAAACATTTTCTGGTAAATCTATAGTCATTTCCTCAAATGGTTCGCATTTTACACCATCAATTTCCTTGATGATTACCTGTGGTTGCCCAATTTGAACTTCATAACCTTCACGGCGCATGGTTTCAATTAAAACCGATAAATGCAATACGCCACGGCCATAAACCATAAACTTATCGGCACTATCGGTATCTTCAACTCTAAGTGCTAAGTTTTTTTCTAATTCTTTATATAATCTGTCTTTAATATGACGAGAGGTTACAAACTTTCCGTCTTTTCCGAAGAAAGGCGAATCGTTAATAGTAAACAACATGCTCATGGTTGGCTCATCGATAGCAATGGTTTTTAAGCCTTCTGGATTTTCAAAATCGGCAACCGTATCGCCAATTTCAAAACCATCTAATCCAACAATCGCACAAATATCACCTGT
>CAYMDB010000267.1:0-4769 GCA_964388865.1 uncultured Flavobacteriaceae bacterium | reverse complement strand
CCAAATGCAATATCGTAACCGATTTCTTAGCCACTCATCTAGCTTTTTACTTTTTGCATAGATGTTGGTTAAGCGGTAATTGTTCATCCAACCTCGGCAGACTTGATTAAGCCGCTCAAGACGTTCTAACAACGACATCGGTTTGGTTTTCTTGGTAATACTTTTTAGGTTACGCTTAAACTTTGACCAACTTTTCTTGGCTACCACCAGTGCATAGTGTCCTTTTACACCCTTTTTATAGACGGGTACAAAACCATGCCCGAGCAACTCAAAGTTTACAGGTCTGCGGATGCCACTTTTGGCTCTGTTTATAGGTAATTTAAGTTTATCTCTTAAGAAGACAAACAGTCTATTCCCTATTTGTTTAGCCTCACTTTTGCTTTTGGCGTAAACGCTAAAATCATCAGCGTAGCGTACATAACGCAAGCCCATGCTTTTCATTTCTTTGTCCAAAACATCTAACATAATATTAGATAATAAGGGGCTTATTGGACTGCCTTGCGGGATCCCTTTTCTGCGCTTTTGTAGTTTTCCATTTATTAATATGGGAACTCTAAGCCATTTTCGGATTAAGCGCAAGGTGGTCGGACATTTTACCTTGTGATAAATAAGTTGCAATAGAATACAGTGGTCTACTTGGTCAAAGAACCCTTCTAAATCAATATCTACAATATCTTGGTAACCCTCATTGATGTACGTTTGAGCTTGTAATACCGCTTTTTGGATGTTCTTTTGTGGACGGAATCCATAACTAAATACTTCAAAATCATACTCAAAATGAACCATTAATTGTTGACTTACAGCTTGTTGCAACCACCTATCTACTACAGTTGGTATTCCTAAAAGTCGAGTTCTACCCTTTCCTTTTGGAATGTTTACGCCTAATATTGAATTTGGTACATAGCTATTGGTGTGAATAGTGGATAGTATAGTCGAACGGTTCTCTAAAATATAAGAAGAAAGCTCCGTTGTTTTCATACCATCTACACCGCTCGCTCCTTTATTGTGCTCTACTTGACGTGTTGCTTTATAAAGGTTCGTAGCTTCTAGTACTTTTTCGATCATAGGTTTAATAATGCGTTTACTCTTGTTGGTTTAAAACTAGGCTAGCTAGGCATCCTAATCGAATTCCAACGTAATTTAATGTTCCGTCCTTCCTTACTCTTGAGACCTGTGCAATTCTAGTTGCACCTCGTTTCCCCTAAGTACTATGACTTCTGCTGACTTCTCCAATATGCCAACTCGTGGCTTTGGAGACCTCCCCAGGTAATGGCATCTTCTTTCACTCAATTACTGCCGTATCTACATACTTACCCTTTTGCTAATAGTGGGGCGTTACAATGATGTGCTTGCTTACCCAAGTAAATATGCCTCTGTATACGATTTCTGCTTGGCCTGTCCTGAGCTTGACGAAGGGTCAGTACCGAGTTTTGTAGTCTCGCTTCCTTCAGATAAAACCACACGGTTTTCACCCTTGCGTCTTACTAATGTTTCGAAGCATTACCCTCGCCCATAAGGGACTTGCACCCTCTAGATTAATTTCCTACTTTCACGTATGATAAAGATGCCCTTGCTGGGCACACACACCGGCCATAGCAAATGCGGGCTGACTGCTTAAAAATGAATATATTACAATTAAATAAAACTTGGTCTGGCGGACAAAGTTTCGGTTTCAAGATTCAGCACTTGTCATAACCAGGGCCGTCAAAGCCAAGTTCAAAAAAAACATACTTATATGAAAACAAAAACCTCAATTGTACTGATGATTTTTATAATCCTTACGATATTAATGGGATGTAAAATGGAAAATACCGAATATGATAAAATGGCAGAATTTGGTCAAAAGTACACCGATGCTTGGAATAGTAAACAACCCGAGGAAATGGCTTCATTTTATGCCGAGGACGGAATACTTATTGTAAATAACGGAAAACCCGCAGTAGGAAGAAAGCAGTTAGCAGAAACCGCACAATCTTATATGGAGGCCTTTCCGGATATGGAATTAACTATGGACAGTTTAACCGTGAGAGATAGTACTTATAGATATTATTGGACTTTTAAAGGAACAAATACTGGACCTGGCGGCACCGGAAATAAAGTCGATTTCAGTGGATTTGAAGAATGGACTATGAACGACCGCGGACGCGTTCAAAAGTCGATCGGAACATATGACGCGAAGAATTATCAACGACAACTTAAAGCAAATTAATAACCCTTGCTCTAGCAATACATAAGCACAACTCCAAACGCTAGTACTTGACCAAAATTTTGTAACTGTTAAACCGTATCGATCAATTACACGGAATCGCTACACCCGCACCGTAAAACCACACCAACACAAATGAACAGCAAAACTATTTGATTATTTCACTTTATCATCGTAATATTGCAATGTATTAATACAGTAAAAAAATTAAAACATGAAAATAACACTTTTAGAACCCGCTATGTGTTGCAGTACTGGTCTTTGTGGTGAAGACGTTGATGACGTATTGGTAGAAACAGCTGCTACTATCAAATGGCTTAAATCACTTGGTCATGAGGTTAATAGACACAATATATCTAACGACTCTAATGCTTTTATGCAATTTCCAGATGCTATTATCAAACTGAAAAATGAAGGACTTAATTCATTGCCTTATATTTTGATTAATGGCAATATTGTAATGTCGGGCGTTTATCCTGTTAAAAAACAATGGGAACACTGGCTTAACAATTCATCATCTTTTGTTGAGGCAGAAAAAGCACCACGAAATGGTGGATGTGATCCGGGTTCGGGTTGCTGCTAAAGCGCTAAAGCGAGATCCTTTTAAGACAGCGTCATTCAGCCATTTATAACGGAACAGACAAAGCACAATTATTATGAAAAATACAACAACACCCTATATGTTTTTTACCGGTAAAGGTGGAGTAGGAAAAACATCCCTCTCTTGTGCCCATGCGGTAAAAATGGCTTATGACGGAAAAAAAGTTCTGATTGTAAGCACCGATCCGGCTTCAAATCTTTCTGATGTGCTTAACAGTCCGGTAAACGAAAAAATTACCTTAGTAAAGGGAACTGAAAATTTATACGCCATCAATATCAATCCCGAAATCTCAGCTCAAGAGTACCGAAATCGCGTCACTGAGCCTTTAAAGAACATCCTGCCAGAAGCTGAAATCAAAAAAATGAATGAAGAACTTTCAGGTGCCTGCACTACAGAAATTGCTTCATTCGATGAGTTTTCGCGCTTCATTTCAGGTGAATATGAAGGGGAAACTTTTGATACTATTGTTTTTGATACCGCACCTACAGGGCACACCTTGCGTTTATTAGAATTACCTGCTGCTTGGGCTTCTTTTTCAGAAGAAAACCCAGATGGTGCCTCTTGCCTCGGCCCTACTTCTGCTCTAAAAAGTAGTCAGGCGCGCTACAATAAGGTGGTCGATACCTTAAGAGATGGTACTAAAACCACCTTCTATTTGGTAGCAAGAGCCGATCAATCTTCCTTGAAGGAAGCCTCTAGAACTAGTGAAGAACTGACAGATCTTGGATTAAAGCAACAGCAACTTTTTATCAATGGTGTATTTAAGGCCACAGATTCCGACGATGCTTTCGCTCAAAAAATGGAAACCTTGGCGCAAAACCATTTATCACAAATTCCAGAAAATCTAAAAGCATTTCCTTTACAAACGTTCCCACTTTTGCCTTACAACGTATTGGGCATTGAAAAACTTCTATCGCTTTTAAATAGGGATGTTCAAAAGAAACTTTTAACAACTCAAGCCAACACAGCAAACCGATGGCAGTCTAATGTGCAAGGCTTGGATAATTTGGTTGATGATCTTATAAATGATAACAAGCACGGTCTTATAATGACCCTGGGGAAAGGTGGCGTTGGAAAAACCTTGGCTGCTTCGGCCATTGCTGTTATGATTGCGCAAAAAGGCCACGAGGTGCATTTAACCACCACCGATCCGGCTGCCCATGTACAAGATTTTATTGATCAATTGGGCGACTTGCCTAAAAATTTATCCATAGACCGAATTGATCCAAAAGTTGAAACCCAGCGTTACACAGAAAAAATACTTAAGCAAAAAAGTAAAAGCATGGATGAAGCCGGTAAAAAATTGCTGCTTGAAGATTTGAAATCTCCTTGTACAGAAGAAGTCGCCGTTTTTCATGCCTTTTCTAAAGCAATACAGCAGGCCAAACGCAAATTTGTGGTGATTGATACTGCCCCAACAGGTCATACCCTCTTACTTCTAGATACTGCCGGTAGCTATCATCGAGAAATTATACGTAATACAGGAATGGATGTTTCAAAAATTAAAACTCCGTATATGCATTTGCAGGATGCCGACTTATCCAAAGTACTTTTAATTTCTTTACCAGAAACAACCCCAATGCGCGAAGCGGCAGCCTTACAAGACGATTTAAAACGCGCCGGAATAAAACCCTATGCGTGGGTGATTAATCAAAGCCTATCCATGCACGAGCAGTTTACTGATCCTTTGTTAAAGCAACGAGCGTCTGCTGAATTGGCCGTAATTGAACAAATAAAACATAAGCATACGAAAAGAACCTATGGCATTCCATTTTTACCAGAAGAAAACGTATTGCCTGTATTATTGAGTTTTTATAAAACCGCGGAACTAACCAAAATCAATTAATATGGGAGTTACAAAATCAGATTTATTCAGCGAAACCCAAAATGAACTTGCAGCCTTTGCAAAAGTATTGGCGCATCCTGCGCGTATCGCCATTATTCAGTATTTGCTAAAATCTA